>NZ_CP074150.1 GCF_019968765.1 Enterobacter sp. JBIWA008
GTGAATGACAATCAGATTTCTGTTCACTGGTCAGATCTACCGAAAGATGAGCTAACCCGTTTCTGGCAGGATGTCGATGCCGGCACTCAGGGTAATTTCCTCATTGCACCGGTAAAAAAACTGACCCGCCGCAAACGCGGTGAGCATTCTACAAAAGCCAAATGTGAGAACCCGGCCTGGTATCGCCCGGAGCATTATAAAAAGCTCTCCGGACAGCTCGGTCATGCATACAATCGCCTGGTGAAAAAAGACAAAGAAACCGGGCAGGTCAGCCTGCGCATGCATGTTTCTCGTCACCCTCTCTATGTCGCCGGCCGCCGTAAGGCAGGACGTAAATATGGCTTCCGTCCGGAACGTCAGCGCCTGCTAGATGCGCTCTGGCCAGTGCTCATCAGCTTCTGTGATGCCGGCAAGCATACCGTCGGCATGTGTATCTCCCGTCTTGCAAAAGAGCTGAGTGCAAAGGACGCCAAAGGCAATGTCATTCCGGAAACGGAGGTGACGGTGTCACGCCTTTCACGGCTTATTGAGGAACAGGTACGGTTTGGCGTTCTTGGCCTTGTGGAAGAACGCACCTGGGATCGTGAATCCCGCTCCTGGCTGCCAACGTATGTCTATATCACCCCCGTGGGATTTCAGATGCTGGGCGTCGATATGGGCAAGCTGTTTAAAGAGCAGGAGAAGAAGCTCCGCCAGAGCGCCGAGCGTGAGCAGCTGATCCGGGAAGGGGTAATGAGCGAACATGATGATGTTCAACCCCATTGCGCGCGGAAATGCTGGTCCGGCCGTAAGCGCCGGGAGGCACTCGTTTACCGCCGCAAAAAAGGCGCGGAGCGTAAACGTGCCAACAATCTGATTAAGCTGCCGGCAGATGAACGACTCCATGCAATATCTGAATGGATTTACCGCACCCTGCCGCCTGACGAAGCGTACTGGTGCACATCTGAGCGCCTGAAGGCTCTGGCCATCCAGCATCTTTACCAGCTGGATCTGGCGCTTTCTCCACCTGACTAGTCACAGACGAAACAACAGTTTTCTGTTTACAGGCCCCTCTCCGGGGCTTTTCGTGCTGGTTTTTTTCGGCCATTCTGCTCATTTTTCATCCTTTACTCCTTTCTCCTTCCGGTCACTATGACGTTCTGCCGGTCGTTATGGTTCGCAATGGCCATCGTCTCTTTTTTTTACACAGAAATCCGCAAACAAATAAGTGAAGTAACGCGGAAATGAATAAAAGAGATTCCGCAAAACAATCTTACTTCAGCTTTTTTATCTCTCTGTTCATTACATTCCAGAGTAGATCTTTGTCTTCGGCAACTCTGTGGATAACGTAAAATGCCTTCGCATGCAGCGGCCTCACGGCCGCGCGCTCAGAAGGAAATCAAAAGTACCTCCCGTCGCAAGCGCCGGGCACCGTTCTCGCCAGAACCAGGCACCGCATACATACCTGACCCCTGCTAAACCGACGCCGCCCCGGCCCGAAGGGCCGGAACACCCTCGCTTTAAGAGAGATGTTGTAACTAGAAGTAAGAGCTGCTGCAGTTAGCGTCGCGGCAAGCCCGCTATACACGCTCGTAAGCGCCTCACGGCGCTAACGCGGAGATACAGCCCGTCAGCGGCCTCTGGCCTCGACGGGCTCACTCCGACCGCGCACGTCACCATCAGGCGTGGCGGTTACAGGATATGGCTTTGCAGGGTAAGGGATGGGATAGGCAGAATCTTTCAAACCGCAGCGGCTTACGCCGGTCACGGCGCCCATCGGCATTCTCTCCCTGTCTAGCCTCAGCTGGCGCCTCCATGCCGCGATGCGGCATCAGTGAGTTCTGCAGGACAGCGTGCCCATTTTTTGTTGTCAAAATCGTTTCGGGAATATGCTTTCAGAAACAGATAAGCGAGACGATAAAATGGACACGTTGCTTTTACCCGGCCAGAATCCCCGTGCCTGGGCGGAAACCATGATCAACCTGGAGGCCAGGAAACTGGTTAACACGGCAAACACGGTGGCGGCTATGCATCTCCAGGATGGTTTTATCCGGATTCAGTTTGTGGATGAGATCAGGGCATTCATCATGGCCCAGTTTGAGGCCGCACGCCGGGCAAAAACGGATGATGACTGTATGGCCTGTCTGCGTGCCTTACGGGCTGAAAATACCAGCCTGCTGGAGCAGTCCCGATCGCTCAGAACCGGCTATGCAAAACTTTATGCTGAGGTGAAGGTTGTCCGGGACGATAACAAAATTGTGGGCTACATCATTTCAGCGGTCGACGTCGTGGTGGCCGGTGCGGCCATCTTTGGTGGGACGTCATGATGTCCTCAATGACGCCGGTGGGCGTGGTGGCCGGCGCGGTGATTGTCGTAAATGGCTTTAACACGATTTCACGGGAAGCCGCGCACAACCTCCTCGGTGATAAGCAGACGGAGGGAATATTCGCTGACGGCTCGATGGAGATCGCTGAATTTCTTGGCTTCAGCCGGCAGCAGGGGCTGGGGACGTATAAGGCTGTCACACTATTCAGCGAAGTCTACGGCGCGTATGGCCTGAGACTGAAACCCGAAGCACAACGGCTGTGGTACTGGACCAGGCCCGATTTCTTCAGGAAAGTATCCGGAACGCCACGTCCCGCAATGGCGCTTAAAATTGCGGGATGGGGAGTTAAAGCCAAAGTGGCGCTTGATTTACTGACTATTGAACCTTCCGGGAAATAGTCTTCTGCAGGCGGAATGCTTTCCAGCCCAGTACAGGTGGGAAGGTCACCCAGGCAATGATCAGGACAACAAGGGAACTCATGCTCCCGGAAAGAATGTGTGTCCTGCTGCCGGGAATGAGGGTGACCAGCATAACCAGAACCAGCGCGACAGTGATCCATACCGACACCCGGAAGCGCCGTGAGAGCGCATCGATGAGATGCTGCATGGTGCCTCCGCCTGCTGCAAGCCGGCCCTGTAAATTGTCCACTTCGCTTTTGCTGAAACCTGCCTCAAGCAGCTCTTTCTCACTGATAGCCATCACGTCCTCCCTAATCAGGCGAAAGTATACTGTACCATACCAATAATCCCTAGGTGACCGGCGTAAGCATAATAAAAGAAATTACGCGGCATGAAACGTCTGCGGCCCTCCGGACAGATTTGCCTGCAGAATGAAACCCCTGCCAGGGGGAATGCCAGAGTAGGCAGCGTGGCCAGTAATAATGTTTCTGCGGGCATATCCAGGAGATGTGATAACCCGTTTAAACAAATCAGTGACAGCACGGCAGTGATGGCTGCCAGCCGCTGCACTCCGGGTGTATCGCTGCCAGAAACCGTTGCCATACTGATGGCCAGCGTTATTCCTGCCAGCCCGTAACTTGCCGGCTGCAGGGGCCAAATCATAAGGGCCAGGAGCAGATACCCGGCAAGCATTCCTTTCCGGCCGTGCCGGTACTGCAGGGCAAGCAGCTGCGTGACGCCTGCAAACACGAACAGAATGTTCAGGGCCCACCAGGGCTGTTGATTTTGGAAGGCCAGGCTGAACACCGGCTGCGTTATGACTGCCCAGATCCACAGACGATAGGCTCTCTTCTGCAGTCGTTCCGGGGTACGCTGTACGTTCATAGCCCATATAAGCGTGAACAGGGGGAAGGCCATCCGGCCAAGCGCATACATCACCGGCAAGGCTGACGACAGAAACACCGTATTGGTGTGGTCGATAATCATGGCCAGAAGTGCGAGAAGTTTGACCATATCGAGTGCAGCGGGACTGAGCTGGCTGGCGTTCCGGATAGCGGGAAGAACGTCGGGTAATGAATGATTCATGCTGTATATTCCCCTGGCGACACGCGGTTAACAGCCAGCCCTGAACATAATGCCAGAATGCCCTGCCGGTTTGCGTTGTGACCCTGACCCTGAGTTTCTCCAGAATCTTGCGCACCGCAAATTCTGATTTATCACGCAGCACGCGCATTGCACCTGCCACATCCTTATTCTGAATACAGATATTTAAAATATGAAAATCGTTCATGACACTCCCTTCCTTACTATATATATCGGCAAAGATATTGATATATTTAAATTAAGGAGTGTAATTGTTTATTATTTTACCATAGTTTGTAGGAGCAGCTTTTTATAATTATAAAACATGCTGCTGCAAAATAACTTCATATACATCTCAACCTAAACCTAAACCTAAACCTAAACCTAAACCGATTATTCCTGGCTGATATCCGAAGAGGGAGCAGGATGAAGCTTTGCATAATCTTCTCGAAGCGATTTTGCCGCGGGTTTCCAGGCTTTAGCCCACTCATCATCCATTCTTCCTACACCAACAAACTTCAGTGCGACAGCATAGGGAGTGCGCCCTTGCTGTTTTGAAAGCCACAGGATGTGATCATCAATTCTGTCATCAGGTATATCGTCGATAATGGAATGGATAACATCGAGGTCCTCTGCCAGCCACGGCTTTCCAGTTCGGGGAAACACCAGGTCCGGTTCGCGCGGTTTCTTTACCTTCTCGTTTTTGGCGATCTGTCTGGCTTCTTTCTCCGCAGAAATGAGTCGTAGTCGCTCCTTAAGCCCACCCAGTGTGGCAACCGTTTTAGTTAAATTTTCTCGCTGTTCGCGAGTAATACTTTGCTCATCACAGATCAGGTCGTTCAGGGTATCGATGAGTGCATCCACCCGATTTTCTGTTAATTTCATTTCCAGTTCTCGCTTAAGGCTACAACTCAGCATTCTATTAGATATCTATCTGATTTCGCATCCGTGTTGATCTCATAAATGCAGCCCATAGTCTCGATCACTGAGCATGGAAGCCTGATGCTAAAATGATATACTGATGTAAGAACAAATCTTACATAATGAAACGGAGGGGTTATGGCCCGTACAATGACGGTGGACGTGGGTGATGAGCTGCGTGAATTTATCGATTCCCTGGTTAAGGCCGGTGATTACCGTACCCAGAGCGAGGTCATGCGTGACGCGCTGCGTCTGCTGCGCGAGAAGCAGGCCGAATCGCGCCTTCAGGAACTGCGCGATCTGCTGGCCGAAGGGATCAGCAGCGGCGAGCCGAAACCATGGAACAAGGATGCCTTCCTGAATAATGTCAGGGCCAGGGTGGCAAATGAAAGAGATTGAGCTGACACCGAAAGCTGAAGAAGATCTGGAAGCAATCTGGGACTACAGCTTCCGACAGTTCGGGATTGTTCAGGCGGATGCGTATATCGGGCGTATAGCCGCAGTGTTAGATGTGCTGGCCATGCATGATATCGGCACGCATCGCGCAGAGCTGGGAGAGGATATCTGCTCGCTGCCGGTGGAACAGCACATGATCTATTTTGTGTCATCACATTCGATGGTTACGATCATACGTATTCTCAGCCAGTCTCAGGATACGGCGCGGCATGAACCCTGGAGATAACTGAATAGATAGAATGGCAATTAAATCAAATACTTAGTTCGTGTAATCTATCTTATGTTAAATATCAATAAGTTGAATCATTCATATATCATGAGATGATGTGTTTGTCGTTCAGTTAAATAAAATCAGCGACACCTGGGCGGACCTGTGGGTGTCACTGCACTGACTCCGGGCAGAAGCAAAAGTCATTAACCAGCTACGCCATGCAGACATTACCGGTGACCATATCATCATACACCAGGGTACCGGTGCAATAGAAAAGACAGGCATGATTTTCATCCCTCCGGCTGCCATGGAAATTTTCCGCAGGCGCTAGACGTTATATCCCGGCGACATATATATTCCAGAGCCATTCCAACAGAGTGAAGTCCCGGATAAAACCAATGACCCTCATAGCGTTTAACAGGGCGCTGAAACTAGCCTCGGAGGGCATTACCCGGGTCAACGTCACCCGTAAGAGTGCGAGAAAAGTCCATTTAGCGATGCATCCGGATCCCACTATCCATGACTGGAGAGTGTTCACGGGTTACCCCTAGCCATCAGTGGATCACGCATATGCACGACCGTGCGCATCTGCGTTTAATTTAACGGGCACTCCCTTCCTTATAACAATATCCCCGACAGTGTTTTTAAACAGTCACTAAACCAGAAGCAATTATTTAAGTCACTCCCGAAACAGATAGCTGGTTATTTATTTTTCAGAAAGTGCGCTGAGATTTAACAACAAACGAGAAAGCCATCTTAACATATTGTTTATGATTGATTTTATACGTATCCACCTCATTATAAGGAAGGTGATATTTCACGACCACTGACATTGCCCTGATGCTCAATCAATAGAATAACGCTGTTATCGTAAGATAATCTATCCCTTGTCATAACTTTTTCTCTTAGGGGTAATTTAGTGACAGAGATGACTAAATCTTCATTTGCTCACCCTCAGGCTGACATTAAATATGTTAAACAAATCACACCGTTCAGAATATATTTTCTGGCAACATTGACGAGTGAGAATCCAGCTATACCCCCCCTATTTGAAGATACAATTTATTAAATATATAACCAGTACAATTCTTTTTACATTAAACATAAATCAGGCATCAAACATCATAGTTAACGCCCCTCCAGACACTCACTAAAGAGTTTAATTAGATATATTATTTTCGCTAGCAACTCAGTTGCCATGACAATTAACCTTAAAAATCACACTAATTAATGCACTACACACATCGAAAACTTAGATATACGAGCCGTAAAGACACATTACAAAAATAATGAAATAACATTATAATGCCTGCATGCATCTTCATTTATTCTAATGCAAACCACCAGTAAATCCACACATGCCAAAACATGAAACTATTAAGGCATGTTTATAAAGACGAAACCATTTGGCTTACAATGACAAAGTCTTTCTGAAAAATTCATACTCTCAACTTTCTTTCAGGGACTAACTTAGAAAACACAGCCGGTTAACACAAGCCTTAACAAACAGACTCCTGCTTAGAACACAATGGATAACTTCTTAATTCGCCACAGGGAATAAGCAAAATCTTTTCCAGGCACGATTGCACCCGCAATTCAAAAAACATAAAAAACCATAATAATACCCTGAAAAACCACCTTCTTCAACATACAAATAAAGGTTTGTAAAGAAAATGTAAATAAATGAATTACATTTGTAATGCATACAAAAAAAATCTATATACCACTTTATGATTACACAACTAAAAGATAAAAAATCCGGACTAAAAATTACTAACCTCCCGACATTACCGAACCATCAATCATGGCATACACGAGAAGTCCACACACTCAATACAGTGGCATGCTTTAACAATAGTCTGCTTTATCTAACGGAGATTCAATGAAGCGTCGTTACTTAACCCATCATGAAGTTTTATTGATTATGAAAGCTACTTCTTTTTGTCAGCACGAAATCAGAGACAGATGTATGGTTCTGATGTGCTATATACACGGACTACGCGTTAGTGAATTAACAGGTTTAAAAATCTCAGACATTGACTTAATTACAGGTGCCATTTACATGCGTCGTTTGAAAAAAGGTTTAAACACAATGCATCCTCTACAAGCCACTGAAATAACTCTGCTGAAAGAATGGTTAAGTATTCGCAATAAATACAGAAAAAACAGCAACCCTGACTGGTTATTCCTTTCTGCTTCCGGAACCCGGTTAACAAGACAATCCTTTTATAAAATGTTGCGAAAATATGCGATTCTGGCAGGCCTGCCGGTTCCCGCTAACCCTCACATGCTCCGCCATGCGTGCGGTTTCTCTTTAGCGGACCAGGGTATGGATACCAGGCTAATCCAGGATTATCTTGGTCATCGTAACATCCGTCATACTGTACATTATACTTCAACTAATGCAGCCAGATTTTCAAGAGCATGGGAAAAAACCCAACTCTATGAATGCTAAATGGTTGCCCACTGAAAAACATATTAAGACATTGACATATTAAGCTGACTTCAAGTTCACTGTAATAGACATTCCTGAAATAAATATCTTACGCCCGTTACCCCGGACAAGGCTGAGAGCCTGTCCGGGCTGGAGTGATTTAATTTACGATCAAACACGCATTCTTCATAGGTTCACAATATTTTTATTTACCAATATATGTCTGTTTCACTGATTTTTATGATAAATAAATGCAGCATGAGTTCCTCCACCTCCTGCTACTGCAATATGAATATTGAGATGCGCCATTGCCTCCAGGTATCTCGCTGTAAAGAGAGCGCCGGTATCGAGTGGCTCAAAGCCTATATCCGAGGCAAGAGTAATGACTTTTTGGCGGGCTTCAGTATCATCACCAGCCACAAAAGCGGTAATTTTTAAGCCTGAACGCAGCTGACGCTCCGGCACCATCACATCCGCAAAGACAGTATTGAAGGCTTTCACCAGCCTGGCGTCAGGGAGAAGCCCTGCCAGCACTTCACCAGCCGATCTATTTTCACCGGGTACCAGTGGAGACCAGTCCGGGTTCAGCGGGTTAGTACAGTCGATTACCAGCTTACCCGCGGTCAGTGGCGCAATACTTTTCATGATGTCGACAGCAACAGTATAAGGCAGGGCAATCAGTATCGCCTCCGCTCCTGAGGCACCTTCAGCGAAAGTATGTCTGTTTTCATCAGCAGTACGACGACCACACAGCATAGTTTCATATCCGGCGCCGGTCAGCAGATTGTTCATATGAATCCCGACATTGCCTGTACCAAAAATTGCAACTTTCATGCATACCTCAGCCTTATTTAGATAGTTTTCTTTTGACAGAGCGAACAAATTATTACGTTAAAGATCATCTTCGCTCCACAAGGAGCACTGTTTGTAGACATATCTGAAGATGTCATTGAACTTTTTGGCACGTTCATAAAGCTGACTGATATCATTTGGCTGCAGATATCCCTTGTCGTTGTTCTCCCGTACTGCAGCCGGATGCAGGAGAAAACGGGCAGCCGGGAAGGTCAGCCTTTCCCCGGCGGCACAGTACAGAAGCGTGGCAGCAGACCCCGTCATGTACAGATTGATGGTGGTGACCGCCGTGCGGGAACTGCGTATCGCTTCATACGCCATATATCCACTGTCCATATCGCCCCCGGCTGTTGTTATAAATCCAGATACGCTTCAGATCGGTCCATGTAGCGTTGATTTCTTCCAGAGAAGAAATCAGCTCCGTAATGCCCTTTTCCGTGACATCCCCGATGTAGTAAATCTTAACGGAACTGATATCTTTTTTTCTCCGGACCGTCGGTGCCTGTAACGGTTACCGAGGCCTGCAGACAGACCGGAAAAGCCAGTGTCAATATCATCAAAATTATGGTTTTCATTTCAGCATTCCGGTGTCGGCATGGTCTCAGGAGAGGCGTAACCTCCACAATTTTTCCGGATTGACTTAAATTAAGCTTGTCCGATATTTTTTTAAAATTACCCGTAAGGAGCCAACCCCGAGTGGCTTTGCTGACCGAGGTCAGTTCATACGGGCCCTCCGTCTCCTGCCGCACATTGACCGTTCATACACAGACGCTATAACCTGTGGGCAACACATCCGATAACACGTTTTTAAATCCCCACTCCTCACGACAGGCTCCTGTCAGCATGATCATGGTTTTATCCACCTTTCGACAGCGTTCCTGCGCATCCCTGATCCCGGCCCACATCATTAGCCCGGCCGGACTGAATCCCGAAGCACCGGGATGGTGTCCGCCATTAGCTACATCAAAATAGATGTTTCGGTCACTTTCACCGCACAACACCAGATCCAGTGTACAGGGTGCACCTGCGTGAAATAGCACATTGCCGGTGAGCATTTCCGGTACAGAACCTAGCAGTGCTGCGGTACGCCGCCGGTGAGTAAGACGGTCAGCCCATCCGCTATGCAAGCGGCTTAGCATCGCATACAGCTCGGCTATCTCTGAAGGAGAGATATCGGCCAGCCTGTAACAAACACCGCCCATAGCCAGAAGCTTTCGCCATTCATTACTCTGGACCGCATTAATTTCCGTGCTGAAACAAGCTTTTGCATGACACATACGTCGGTTCGCCGGGGATTTAAAAATTGCGTTCCTGATATTGTGTCGCAGGACCGGAGAGAGCCGGCCGCCCCTCTGCGGCAGCCAGACTTTCTGCCCGGGGGCAACCGGGAATATCACCTAATCCGACGACACCGGGTAAAGGTGACTGATATTGAGTCCCGTGCCGCCGCCATTAACCTGAAACAACGCAGCTGTCACACATCCCTGATGCCGGTACTGCCAGAACGTAAATTGCGCCCCGACTCCCGCATAAAAAAAAGAACGATTTCGGGGTGCATGTTGATGCTGCCGCCATACTTCCTGTAGGCCTGCGCATACGTATCAAAGCTGCACGCGGACCAGCCGGCGAGACGATGTCTCATTACTTTGTTTCTCACGGTTTAAGGGGGTATGTCGCGGCGCGACGGTTTTCTACAGACTCCACTTCAGGCCCGGAGCGTCTGCTCCGGGCCTGAACGTCACCGTACGGCGAATATAATCCACGTGGTACTGTGTCACCCCAAGTCGCCAGAGCTCTTCCAGAAACTCGCTGAACGATACCGTCCCCTCATACTGCCGGTTGACTGCCTGGCAAAGCAGGGTTTCACGAACTGGCAATCTGCCGGAGCTCCCGCTCAGGGGAACACCGTCAAGCGACATATGTCCTTTCCGCGTCAGGTACAGGCACTCACAGGATGGGAGACTCCAGGTCGCGCTGACGATCCCTGCGCCATACAGAATATCGGCAAAAAATGGGGCCCCCTGCTCCTTTACCCGAAACGTCAGCGCTTTACCGGATATTTTTTCCATTGTTCCTCCTGCTGATATATCCGGCATTTACTTCGTGGTGTAGCCGCCATTGACCAGCAGGGTCTGTCCGGTCATCCACCACCCTTCGCTGACCAGGAAGCGGATCCACGGTACGATATCGGCAATGTCGGTAAGCCCGGTCTGACTGAATGAAGAGAGGGCTGCTGCTGAACGGTGATAAGCCTGCGCTTCAGGGGTTTCCTGACCGTAAAAGAATGGCGTGTCCATCGGCCCCGGACCCAGAGCCGTTACAGAAATCCCCCGCTCTCCGGCCTCCTTCGCTGCCGCGCGCGTGAAATGCTCCACAGGCGCCTTAAGACCAGCATAGCTTGCGTAGTACGGCGTAAAGGCACCAAGCAGAGAAGTCACCAGGGTGCAGATTTTGCCATGATCATTGAGATGGCGCAGGGATGCCTGCAGGAAAAAGAATGCTGACTTTGCATTCACTGCACTCATGTCGTCGTATTCAGCTTCGGTTACCTCAACTATCGGTTTCTTTAGCACTTTCCCCACTGTGTTGATGGCAATGTCCGGTTTACCCACCGCAGAAATAGCCTCGCGAAACAGGTACTCAACGCCTGCAGCCGTGCGCAGGTCTGCCTGGATAGCGACAGCCTGAGCACCGGTAGCCCTGATAAAGGCAACCGTCACGTCCGCGTCCGCCATTGTGGCCGCACTGTTATAATGCACCACCACCGCCCGGGCCCCCTGACGGGCCATATCCCGGGCAATCAGCCCGCCGAGGTTTTTAGCTCCTCCTGCGATGAGGACGGTTTTTCCTTTAATACTGTGAAGATTATCTGAGACTGACATACTGACTTCCTGTTTGTAATTATCATGCTGTGCTGCGTACAGAAGAGCCTGTACGGCGATATCGATATCGACGCTTTCAGGCCGAAAACTGGCCTGCTGTCACATCCGGGTAATTCTCCTCCCAGATATCCCCGTTAAGACCGTAATAAGTCACCGTGCGGCTGACAAAATCCACCCTGTAGCTAACCACACCGGCCTGCCAGATGCGCATCAGAAACTCCCGGAAAGTCGTATTTCCGGCCTGATCTTCGCAGATAGCGGTCATAAGTTTTTTATCACTAAACGGAGGCACGTCCACCGGACTGTTCAGCAAAGGCTCCCCCGGGATAACCACGCAGCCCTCCTGCGTTTCATAAATCGACTGGCAGCCGGGTAATGTCCATGTATTGCTGAGAATACCTGTCCGGTGAAGCAGATTTGCCAGATGAGGAAAATGCCCCTCCCTGACCGGCAATTGTCTGGCCGCATCGAGCGCAGCCAGTATGCGCTTAACGTTGTTGCTCATTTGTTCTCCTTTCAAATATGATCCACCTGTACACCTATCCGTAATACCGTCCATTATTCCTGCACTCCACACGCAGGCTCATTTCCCGCTACTGCTGTCCTGAAAACCCGCCACACCACAACCCAGCAATCCCTGGAGAGAAGCTGCCCGGGCGTTACCGCAGACCACAGTGAGGCGGCCGCGCGCAGCCAGAAATGCAGTCTGAGCACGCAAAAGACTCACGCCTTCAGGCAGCAACTGCACCTCCTGTTGCAGAGCAGGAGAGAGCACCACGCCGCTAAACGGCGCAGCCAGGGCGGTCAGCAGTCCGGCATCTCCAGTGCCATACTGACCGAGCCAGACCGGGCAGACGCAGCTCAACTGGCTGACGGCAGGGTAACCGGCCTCACCCAGTGGCCCTGTGGTCTCCAGCGCAAGTACACCAGCCCCCTTCTGCAGGCAGGCCATCAGCTCTGAAGTGTGCAGACACAGCAGCATCGCCGGCAAACTAACCTGCACCCGTATACCCAGCGGTAGCGCACCGTATTTACTTCCACACTCCAGCGCGCCCGCAAATTGCCACTGCATCAGTCGAACGAGATCCGTTCGACTGGAGGTGGTGAGCAGCCCCGTCTGTGTCAGCTGAAAATGCCTACCATGACAGTCGGGCAATACCTGACAGGCGAATCCCTGCAACGTGCCATCCTCATCCAGAGTCCGCTGCCACACCACCGACAGCTGATGCCGAATACCATACAGCCGGACGTGTAACTGCTCAGGCCAGCGAAAGCTCATCTGTTCTCCTTTCCCGTCTGACGATCCGAAGGGCACGAAGCCTCTTCATTCAATGAGGACCACCGCACTCATCCCGCGCACGATGTAGCGCAGAACAGATATCAGCACGGGCATATGAACATCCAGCAGACACAACACCCAGCAGACACAACACCCTGCCATAACCAAGACGCTCAGCAACCAGAGCAGCATTCGTAGCATCCGTGCGACACCTTCTCACTCCTCGTCCTCTATGCCGGAGAAGCTCGCAGGTCCACCGAGTCGAAGCACAGCCTCTTCCAGTTCCCCGCCGATGACGGGTGGAGAAATATAAAACCCCTGAAAACTGCCCATCCCCATCTCTGCTAGGGCATTAAATTTTTCGCGGCTGTCCACTCCCTCAGCAATACACTGGCTACCCGTCAGCTGGCAGTAATAAATCAGTCCACGAATGAGGTTTTCGTCATGATGGTTATCCATAAAAGTGTCAATCAGCGACATATCCAGCTTGTATCCGCTGAACTGCACCTGCCTCACCGGAAACATCACACTTGCCTGTGAAAAGCAGTCATCAAGAAAAATCCGGTAACCCGCATCTCGCATTTCACGCACCGTATCAAGCGTTCCGGCATCCCGGTTAAGGTCGATAGTTTCAGCAAACTCCAGCACCAGGCGATCTGCCCACACCGGATCCCGCAGACGGCTGCGGGCCGTTTCTGCCATACGGAAAAGCGACCCGCTGTCGGCCACGCACGGGGGAACGTTAACGGCAAAATACAGTCGGCCGTCAAACTGATTAATTCGCTGAACCGCGGCATTAATGACAAAGGCAGTCAGCAGCATCCAGGTGTGCCGTGTACGTATCAGCGGCAGAAAATCTGCCGGCATCAGCACACGACCATCCCGTAGCCATCGTGTCAGCACCTCAAATCCCTGCACACGCATGGTTCTGTCCACTACCGGCTGATATACCGGAAAGACCTGTCCATCACGGATGGCCTGTCCGAAAATGAGCTCCTCTGCTGACGGAGCGAGAAGACTGGCTGCCTTCGCCCGTTGAACAGGCTGACGCAGCTTAATGGGGAGCCGCTCAGCCGCAGAAGGCAGTTGTGACATTAGTTTGGACAGACCCGAGCGACGCTGGGCATAAAGCGTCTTAAACGACATCACGGATGGATTTCTGATTTTGTTCCCGCTCATGTATTCCAGGGCAGCGTTCAGTTCACGGCCAGTCAGGGCCTCTGCCCGCCTGCCGGCTTGCTTTTCTTCGGCGACAGCCATCTGGCGCAGGGACTGGGCTGGATGCTTACCGCTGAGCAGATCTGCCAGCCTGCTGCATGGCATACTCGCTCTCCCGGCCATCAGGCTATGAGGCAGAACGGTACGTCCGGATAACCGCTGCAGCGTACGATACAGCCACGGTGCGCTAAAGTGACTCAGAATACTGATATGAGCGAAGGGAGCAGCCCGGCTGAGCAGATGTGCCAGCAGCTTCAGCATCAACAGCGCAGATACGGGCTCCCGGGGTATGAAGATCAGCACCTGACGATCTGCGGGGATTGTATCCAACAGAGCAATATCCTCTTCAGGTCGTTCTCCGCCCGGCACTATCACCTCAGCACGGCGACTGCGCCCCTGCGACTTCAGCAGAGCAGCCAGGCCGCGGGCAGCCATACGGCAGGGGGAAAGAATGCAGACTACGGAAGATACAGCCGGGCCGGCGGACTCTGCTTCACTGTGTGCTGTTACCATGCTATCAGTCATCACTGAACTCCATCTGAATCGTCACAGGCTGTTGTCCTGACCAGCCTTTTGATACCCGGCTATCAGGGGCTATCGACACCCTGAATGCGCAGGTTGTAAACCATTGTTGCGCCCGGAGGAATATCCGGCGGGTAACCCTTGTCGCCGTAGGCCAGCTCAGGGGGGACTACAAGGGTGATACTGCCATGATTTTTTAGCAGCCTTAGTGCCTTCTGAAACAGCCCAGGATAGGCATTCAGGGGCTGAGAGACATATGAACCTCGGGTATCCATATCATTAATCACCTGACCGCTTGTCAGGGACTCCTTCACTGAAACGGTGATAAAGTCGGTGTCCCTGAACGCCGTATCTCCGGCGTAGTCAACAAGGTACAGGAATCCGTCCGGATGTTTTTTCACGCCTTTACGACGGGCAAAATCCTGCCGGTAGGCCTCACCGACTTTCCGGGTATCCGCTACCAGCTTGCCCTGACGGGTTGCCACTGCCTTATCCTCTGCCAGTAACGTTTTCTTCAGTATGTCTTCAGGGAGTTGTAGTTGCCCTGTGAGGGTGTCCCGGATCCCGACCAGTGCCATCTCCCGATCAACATGAATACCTTCAGCTTCACGTGCTTTCAGCAGGGCGAGTATGTCGTCACCCAGTGAGGTACCAATCGCGTAGTCCCTGACGGCCGCAGGGCCTTCCGGCTTATGCCGCTTCGGGGCTTTGCGTGCCTCAGCCAGAGCCGTCTGTATCTTACTCAGCTCGTCCGTAAGAGAAGTCAGGGCCGCTGATTTCTCCTTAAGCTGCTCCGTCAGCGACTGCTGTTGTGCCATGCTTTCACGCTTATTATTGTCAAGACTACTGCGCAGCTGCGTGATTTCCTGCTCCTTTGCAGTAACCAAAGCCCCCTGTTTCTCAAGGGAAGCCTTTTCATCCTGAAGAGCTGTATTCTGGCTCTGTGCTTCCCGGAGCGTAGTGGTCAGGGACTGTACTTTATGACCGGCAACCTCTGCCACCGCCTTCTGTGCAGCCAGACTTTGTTCAAGCTCCTGCACTTTCCTGCGCAGCATCTCTGCCTGTCGAAGGTTCTCGTCCCGTTCATGGGTTAAAGCCGTCAGCGTTTCTGGCGCGACGGCGGCGGCCTGACGCGACAACTGCTCATTAAGCGTCACAATGGTCCGTCCGAGTTCGTCAATCCGCTTCCTCTGAACCTGGAGCTGACGCTGCAGACGCTGCAGATCGGGGCGGGCCGGGGATGAAGAGTTGGTGACCGGTATTTCGTCAGCCGGCACTTCTGCAGCCATCCCCAGCAAAGCCGGTATACCGTTATCCGCACCTGCCCGCGCTCCCGCCGGCATCAGGGAAGACAGCAGAAGGCAAACCATTACGGACACTCTTAACCGATTTTTTTTTGTTATTACCATGTGACTCACTGACCCCAGACCGCAGCATCCAGAGATACCACATAGGTATCTGCCGCTACGGACTGATTCCCCGCAGCGGTCAGAACGCTGATGTCAAGACGACCGGCACCGTTATCCGCCACAAACCAGCCCGGATAACCGGCAGAGAGGGTGGCTGGTGCCACAGAACTCACCTGCAGACGGTTATCAGAAAAACTCTTACCGGTCAGGGTACGTTGATTGCCACTCCCGTCCCGGGCCTCACTGCCTGACGGAGACCAGCGATAAGCTACAGGTCCTCCTGTCGCAATGGCTACAGCCGTGGCTATGACGCGCGAATTATGTATACCTGCCTGGAGGGCACTGACAGGTGTAACCGTGACAGCGGCTGTCCCCGTTTCCCGGAACACGACATCCGCAGTTCCGGTCACAATCGAAGAGATCGGGACGGCCTGCAGTGAAAATGCTGGCAGACACAGGGCTGCTGCAAGAACGGTTTTATTCATGATAATTATCCTTTTGTCCGGGAGCCGGCCAGGCTTTCTGCTCGCGTCATCAGCCCTTCAGCGACGTCCTGCGAGATGCGAAGGCACAACTGCTTTGTGCGGTACTGGTACAGCGGATCAAGCGTTTCACGGGTGGCCTGATCCACACTCCCGCGAACCCGTGCATAGACGGCTGCGTTACGCAGAAGTGCATCAAATTCACTTCGCCGCTTTGCATAAGCTGTACTGCTGATAAGGCTGAGTGCCGACAGCCCGGCTTTACAGGCCTCAAGCTCCGGGTCGGTTGCAGCATTTCCCGCCGGTATAATGGCTTTCTTATCCACGGCCCGTTTTTCATTCACACTATATTTTTGCGGGGCTGCCGCTGATACACCCGGTAACTCTCTGACAGGCTTCTGGTTTACATTACAGCCAGTCAATAGTCCTATAAATATTACCAAATGCACCGGAGCACAGCGAAAAATACAAACCATGGAGACAATCCTTTTTATTTGTAAAAATTGCCGAAACCCTGAACCCCGAACAATCAAATAAGCCCGAAGACTTACCCCAAATAGAATACCGGCATCTACAGCATCAATAATAGCCAACCCTTCAATATTTTAAACTTGCCCCCCTCATTCCTTCTCAAATTAAAAACAAAAAATAAAATAAAAAACCAGAGAAGATACTGATTGAGACAGCATCGATTTAAATCATTATTTCTGAACGACGTGCCTGTGCTTTTAAAATACCAGACAGACACGTCAAATAATTGCTTCAGAACTGCCAGACAGCAGCATCTACAGACAATGGATAAGTCCCCACCGCTATAGTTTGGTTGTTTATGGTATTTATCGTTCCCCTTAAGGTTGATTGTCCCTGAGGACAAACAGCCCAGCCCGAATCAACAGTTGTATTACTCCAGTTACATTTTTCACTTAAGTATAAGAAAATAGTCAAAGAGATAGTGTTGTTACTGTTAGTGGTACTTGTTGCTACACCTGTTCCAACATTACCATTTGTTTTCATAATCGTCGGGTTTAGTCGAAACGCGACAGTACCAGCAGTCGCCGAAGCATCCCAGTCAGCCACTTTAGTTCCAGACTGATAAGTTGAAGCCAAAAGAGTGGTGACGGGCGTGAGGCTCAGGGTGACCTGCCCTGTGGTATTCACCACAATATTTTCCTGAGCAGTGGCAACAGTACTGGCCTCAGCAGCGATAGCTGCCGAGAACGGAAGCATAATCACCGCCATGCCTGAGGCCAGATATTTCGTTAATTTGTTCATAATTCGTACCTCTTATGCGTCGGTATATGTCAGAATGTCCAGGCTACAGCATCAATCGCCACCGGATAGGTTCCCCCGATAAGGGTCTGTAATTTACCGGTTGCTGTAACTATTGTCCCGGACACAGCCTCACTACCTTCAGGGCAAACCCGCCACTGCCCCGACAGCGGAGCGGCGTTACTTGTGATTGTTCCCTGGTTGATACACGAAGATATAAGTAAAATTTCTATTCGTTGCGTAGCATTTGCATTGTTTTTTATGTATCCACCTGAATAGCTTGGTGTTGGAAACATCTGCACAATGGTCGGGTTGAGTCTGTACGCAATTGTGCCGCCAGTAGTTTTGGCGCTCCAGACAGCCATTTGCTGATTGCCAGTATAGTTACCGGCCAGAATGTTACCGGCCGGAGTAATGCTCACGGAGGCTTCTGCCGTCCCGGCTACAATCAGATTACGGGTCACCGTCTGCTGCGTGCCCGTCAATATTCCCGCTGCCGTAGCCGACAGAGAGGCCGTCAGCAGGGTCATTATCATTAGTGACTGCTGTAATTTATTCATAAAAACCTCATTATCTTCTCAAAATGCCCAGACAACACTGTCCACCGCCATCCGGTATGCACCACTTTGTATCACCTGTGAGCGGGTCAGCCCAACGGTACCACTGATACTGCTCACGCCCTGCGGACAGACCAGCCAGTTATCCGTGAGTGTGTATGCGGTACAGTCTGCCGCGCTCAGGGTAACCTCCACCTGCCGGGTGGCGTTACGGGTATTCTTTAGGAAGCCCGAATGCAGCACTGGCGTCGGATACTGCCCGACCAGATCCGGGTTAAGCCGCCAAGCCACTGTGCCCGCCGTCACCGACGCGCTCCAGCTACCTATCACATACCCCATGCCGTAGCGGCCTGCCGGGAGCTCACTTACCGGCACCACGGACAGACTGGCCGTCCCGCTCGCATTTACGTTCAGATTACGGGTTGCCGTGACGCTGCTGCCCGTAAGGACTGCAGCCGTGCACGGTGCCGTCAGTACCGGCATCAGCAATGCCAGCAGAATTAATCCGGTTTTCATTACTTCACTCCCGACAGACTACCATTCAGGGGGTCCATGCCACCGCATCCATTGCAATCGGATAGGTGCCACCCCGAAGATTCTGTGTCAGACCGCTTTTGGTCCTTATATACCCGCTCACGCTACTTTTGCCTGCAGGGCAAACCCTCCATGTCCCAGTCAGGGTCGTGCTGCCACAGTCATGATCCACGTAGATCTCTATCTGGGCTATCGGGGAAGGAGACATCTGGATATAACCGTCAAGATACGTGGGCGTTGTATACTGCTTCACGACTGTAGGGTTCAGGCGAAACGCAATGCTCCCCACAGTGGCATTCGCCTGCCATGAGGCAAGAATCAGCCCGCCGGTTGCCAGACCTTCCAGAATGTTTGTCCGGGGCGTCAGGGTAATGGTCGCCTTACCTGTCGCCGCCAGCAGAATGACCCCGTTGTCACTCGCTGGTGCACTCTCTGTTGCTGCCTGCACGCCGGAAACCGTACACAGCCACAGCGAAACCATCATGAGGACCCTGTTTATCGCTGTCCCGCAGTTTCGTATTTTCACTGGCCAGTCCTCCTCTGCAGAAAAGTCACATTCCCCTCCCTTACGGGAGGGGACAGGACATTATTCAGCCCAGACCGCTGCATCCAGCGATACCACATAGGTATCCGCCGCCACTGCCTGCTGCACAGGAGTGGTACGGATGGTGATATCCAGGGTGCTTGCGTTGCTGTTCGCTGCGTACCATTCCGGATAGGAAGGAGACACTGTCGCAGCCGCAGTGGAAACCACATTCAGCTTATTGGCAGCACTTGCTTTACCTGAAATGGTGCGCTGGGTATTGTCAGTACCGATAACCACGCTGGCAGCAGGCGTCCAGCGGTATGCAATCTGACCACCGGTAGCGGTTGCTGTTGCACGAGCCACCAGGGTGCTGTTGTGCAGACCGGCCGTCAGGTTGGCTTCCGGGGTCACAATGATGGTGGCTGTACCGGTTTCACGGAACACCACATCACCGGTACCGGTCACAACGGATGATACCGGTGCTGCATGCGCCACACCCGCCGTACCTGCAACCAGCAGAGCAATGACAGACACGCGTTTAATGTTTTTAATAATTTCCATTTTTATAACTCCAGTTAATTTTGTTGATATTACGTTGGTGGTTTGCCGTCCTGCTGGAATAATCCCGGCGTCATCAGGACCAACAAATTACTGCCCCTCCCGAAAACTAACGGGAGAAATATAACCGGCATATTGTTATGACAACTGCCTGCTACCGGCCCCCTTAATGACGAAGGGGAAATTCTTATTACTGCTGCCGGCATAACCCGGTCATATTTATAAAACTGTTTTCCCTGGTGCTCAGTTCCTTAGCGGAAAATGCACACCTGCAAATACACACCTGAAGCTCAGAGGGTTTTACTTACACAATCCAAAATATTGACAGTTATATTCTGTCTTTCATTGCAAACTATTATTTAGGTTAGTGACAAGATAGTCGTTAGCATTAATCGCACCTGCCCTTCCCCTCCACTGAGGTGAAAAAGAGTGTCGTCAGACCTGGCGTCCGGCTGACGACAAGAGCCTTGCTATTCACGTCCCACTGTATTTTGTCTTCCCTGTGCTACTTGCCTTCCTCACAACACTGTATATCCCTTCAGGGCAGCAGAACCACCGCACGTAGCTGCAGCGGCCAGCCGTCCACCGGCAAGTCCTGCGCCCCATCCAGCTCCACGCTAAAGGTGGCACTCTGTCGGTCAGTATGAAGCACAATTCCGCGCCCCTTCTCCACGTCCGGCTGCCAGTCCTTCCCGGTAAGCCTGACGTTCATTTTGTGCGTGCTGTCCCGACGCCCCGTCAGCGTCACCTGCTGAGGTGCGCCATTCACACCACCTTCACTCCAGACACGAAAACCTGTATGTGGACCGTTGTAGACAACAGCCCCGGTGGCCAGCAGGCGCCCGTCAGGCAAACGTCCTGCTGTTTGTCCTTCCCGCATCTGCACCATCAGTTGCGGTTCATCCGCAAGACAGATTCGGCTCACCAGCAGGAGGACCAGTATCACCGCCAGGCCAGGCCAGCGTTTGCTGACAAAGGATTGCCCGTTACCCGGACCTGCGACCTCATCGACATTCGTTACGCATTTCATATATTCCGGCCTCTCCTTTCTTCGCTGGCAGCGTATAGTTCACCCGACACTGATTACCTGACCAGCGCACCGTCATTTGCCCCTGTTCAGGCAGCCCTGTCAGATACACCTGACCATCTTCCCCCACCACGCCGGCACCAACACCCTGCCCTTCAAGGGTTGCCAACGCACCATAAGGAACGACGGAGCCATCAGCACGGGTCAGACTCATCATTGCCCTGCCGCCGATACGGGTAGCAAACTTCGCCGGAATAACAGCCCCCTGTGTGGGCACCACTTTGGTGTCCGTTTGCGTAATTTCCGCATCCGGCGGTAATTCTGCCGGGTTAAGGCTGATGCTGTTTTCCTGGTAAGGACTCAGGTAAGACAGCGTGGTGTATCCCCGCCAGTCCGTTCTGACTCCCGGCCACCCACCAACAGCCACTCCGGATGCTCCGGGCGCTTCAATCAGGGCTACTGTGTCACCCAGCGGCTGACCAAAGGTCACCCCATGTTCGTGCACAACTATACCGCCTGCCGCATCCACACCCATCTGCTTCGCATTGCGGCTTTGGCTATAGTTTGCCCCTGCCTGACCGTAAGCACCGTTCCACGCCAGGCGCAGTGTGCTGTTCGTGGTATCGTTATTTGCCGCCTCCGGGCGATAACGCTGACGAACATCCCAGTACATCCGGCGATCGAAGGCTCGCCCGCTTAACCCCACCTCGTGAGTATCTCCTCCCTCGGATGGCGTGGTGTAGCGATAAGATGCAGTGGTACCACTACCCAGCAGACTGTCCAGCGGCACGCTGAACCAGAGGCTCGCCACGCGGTCCTTGCGCTGATTTCCGTCACTGTCGACGTTTTTGTTCTCCGTCCAGTTAAGGGATACTGTCGTATCCTTTATGTTGAACGAGTATCCTGCGTTCAGGGAGTCGTTATGCCCCGGACGGTTCCAGTACGTCTCCCGGGACCCGGTCAGGGTCAGGTAACCCCAGTCATTCAGTGCCTGGCTCACCGTCAGCGCAGTACGCGTCCGGCGACGGTCATTACTGCCCGTCCATGGCCTTTCAGGATTATCACGCCAAGTTTCCAGCACATCTGAAAGAGTGCTGTACCCAGTGGATGCATACTGGTAACTTGCCAGGGTAAACGTCGTGTTTGTGGACACTACCTGCTTACTGTAGCGTGCACGCCAGGTGCGGCCATTTTCCGTCTCTTCTTCGCGACGCTGTCCACGTGTCTCGGTTGCATCCACCGAGAACGCCCCCCAGTCCCCAAACGCTATCCCAAGCCCCAGCGTGCCGGCCTGATAATGCTCAGATACCTGAGCCCCCGTATAGGCCGTAAGGTTCCACGGCAAGCCGTACATGGCAGTCGCCTGGTACACCATCGGGTTATTGACCGACTTGTCTGACGGTCTGTACAGCCCGACCATCACGCTGTACTGCAGATAACCTTCACGCAGTGCAATAGCCGGCGTCTGGTAGGGCACGGTAAAGACCTGGTTACGGCCATCTGTTTCACGCACGATGACCTCAAGGTCACCGCCGGAGCCGGTCGGCGTCAGGTCACTCAGGGCAAACGGCCCTGGTGCTACCATACCGCTGTACAACAGGTAGCCGGCCTGACGCACCTCAATTCGTGCCTGAGTGCGGGCCACGCCCCGCACCACCGGGCCGTAAGAATACTGCCCCGCCGGCAGCATGCCTTCATCAGAGTTAAGCATCACCCCGCGAAACGGTACGCTGTCAAAAATCTCTGCCGGCGTGCTGCGCTCACCAAGAGTAATGCGGCTTTTAATACCGTTCAGTCCGCGCTCAGCATAGGTATATGCAGACTGCCAGCTTCCTTTACCATCCGACTTTTGCCAGGTACTGGCGTTTCTCAGTCGCCACGCGCCGGCGTTAATACCAGGCTGTAACTGCACAAAAGTTGTGTCTGTTTTTTCGTTCTGCCCGTCACCGGACAACTCCGAGCGGCTAGTGTTTGCCTGCCAGTTCAGCAGCAGGGCCGGCACCCCGTCATTCCACAGCGATTCAGCAGCAATCCCCTGAAGGCGGGGGCGTAGGGAAACCTGTGGAATCAGCAGATTCAGCTCCTGACTATTAAAGTCATAGTCCGTGCGGGCTTGCGGAATAACAGAGATATCCGCGCAGGCTACCGCCTTCCCCTCACCTGACAGGGAGGGGAATGATTCCGTTTTTACGCCATAGCGCGACAATTGCTCAGGAGTCAGGCAGGGCACCAGTACGGGCTTGCCTGACGCATCTTTCCCCTGGGTGAATACCACATCCCGCGTATCCACTCGTTCACCGTTCAGCTTAATGTCCACCGGGTAGGTGCCCGGCAACTGCCCGCCTTTCTCAAAAAGCGAAACATCAGCATTTGCTGCCGCAGCCCCCTCCAGCAGCGAAGCATCAAAACTGTACTCACGCGCGACGGACTGCCCCGCCAGACACGCAAGACTTACAGCCAGCGCCGGACGTGAAATCTTCATTCCCTGCTCCTCAGGTTTACCTTCCGTTCACTGGCTGCTGACTACTGCAGCGTCGCCTGAAAATCGCGGCTGTCACCGCCGTAATCAGTGATAACCTTCCACTGCACCAGACCGGATGCTCCGGCAGGTAGCGAGAAATTTTTCTCCCCGCGCGGCGCGATGTAATCGAGATTCTCAACCTTGCGCCCACCTACCTTCACATCCTTCAGGTTCATGTAGTAAGGTGTCGGGTTAATAACCTTCAAGTGTCCCCCATCCCGCTTCCATGTCAGCTTGTCTGCCGAATCTGATACATCCCCCTTAATGGAAGACGGACGCAGGAACAGTTTGATGCAGCTGTTAATACGAAGCTGAACCTCAAGTGTCGCTTCTTTAGGTGCCTGAGTTTTACCGTCCTTATCCTGCCCCCACACGTCTTCCGGTTTAGGAGGCACGCCGGTAATGCATACCCAGGAAAGGCTTTCGCGATCCTGCGGGAAGCCCCCTCCGGTCCGCACAACGCGAACGCGGCTCTGCTGATTTCCGTCCAGTCGGAATAGTGGTGGCGTAACCATGTACGGCGCCTTGCTTTGCTTGTCTTCACCGTAAACCTGCGTCTGCACCAGGATTGGGTAATCCTGAGGGTTGATGACGGGCAGCGTGGCACCAGACGAATCTGGGTTGTAAACGATACGTGTGGCGCCGAGCTTTACGGAAAATGACTTCGTATTCGTATTAATTTTTTGCTCTTCAGCCAGAGAAGTACCGGAGAGCAGCATAAGCGTCACGGTCAGTCCGGTAAGGGTTGCGCGCCTGGAAGATTTCACATTCACCTCTCGTCTCTTAACATCGCTGAGTGTCATTACTGGTTACCAAACTTTACATTTAGGACCATTTTGACAACCTTGGTAAAATGCTGGAATAATAAAAATAAAAAACAATATTTAGTAATTAACTCTAAATATTTGCATTTATTTAGTGGAATGTTCCAGTTGGTGAGGATTGAAGGATTCTGTAGCAAAGAGGAGATGTGATTTCGGAAGGTAATAATAACGAACTGTAAGAGTATTCCTATGAGGTGCAAATAATAAAATTTAGAATTATCAATAATATAAAGCGTTGTGTTTTATGTTTGTTGAAGTTTTATTGAGCAAAGATGACATGTTCACTATGATAGTTGTCAGTTTGGTCCTAAATGTAACCCTTACTGTTTGTTTTTTTTGCCCAAACATATCTGAATCGTGCAGGATTACTGGCCGTATAACGTACTGTGTGGCGGATGTTTTTGTGCCCAAGGTAATCCTGAATCAGCCTAGTATCAATTCCTCTGTCTGCTAGGGCAAACCCGCAGGCATGCCTGAGCATATGCGGATGCGACGGTACTTCCACCCGAGCTCTCTCGCCCAGCATCCTAATTATCTGATAGATCCGCTGGCGGGTGAGGGGTTTTCCCTGTCGGGACAGGAACAGCCAGTCGCTGTCAGCACCTCGCATGGAGCGACGGACATCCAGCCAGAGCCGGATAGCCTCTTTTTCCTCCTCCAGAAGGGGATGAATGGTGCAGAATCCTTGTTTCAGACGGTTGATCCGCAAGCTTCCCTCTTTCAGGCTCAGGTCTGAAAGCTGCAGATTTCGCAACTCTGTGACTCGAAAACCGTGAATAAAACTCATGTAAAGGAGACAGTAATTACGTTCAGGGCTGCTGTTGTTTTTTGCCGCAGCAAGCATGTCTTCGACTTCGGCAGCAGTGAGATATTTTCGTTTAGGTGGCATGAATCGTTCTCCTGTTAAATAGTGATGTCCCTTATCATAAGGACTTCGCAAACGGAGTATTATGCAGGGAGGTGGAAAGGGATCAACCTGAAAGGCAAATCAATGATGAAATCATGATTTCAGAATGAATAAATATTCATAGATAATTCCTATCTGACTGACTAAGAATTCGGGATGTCAGCCACTATAAAAACGTGGCTTTGTTGAATAAATCAGATTTCGGGTAAATATCTCCGTAGCGGGTTGTGTTTTCAGACAATACGCACGCTTTCAGGCATACCTGCTTTCGTTATTTTGTTCAACGCTCGCACCATGGCCATAGCCTCCGCAACCTGACCATCGTAGTCACGCAGTGTCAGTGAACCGCCGAACAACTGTTTTACCCGGTACATCGCCGTTTCCGCTATCGAGCGACGGTTATAATCTGTTGTCCATTTCCACCGCGCATTACTCCCGGTCAGTCGTTGATTAGCCACTGCACGGTTACGGTCTGCGTATTCACCAGGCCAGTAACCCGCGCCTTTTCGGGGCGGGATAAGCGCGCTGATTTTCTTACGCCTCAGTTCATCGTGACAGAGCCGGGTGTCGTAGGCCCCATCTGCCGCTGCTGCCCTGATTTTCCTGTGAGTCTGTCGGATAAGACCCGGGAAGGCTTCTGAGTCCGTGACGTTGTTCAGCGACAGGTCTGCGCAGATGATTTCATGTGTGTTGCTATCAACAGCCAGATGCAGCTTTCGCCAGATACGACGGCGCTCTTTGCCGTGTTTTTTGACTTTCCATTCACCTTCACCAAAAACTTTCACCCCGGTGGAATCAATCACCAGATGCGCGATTTCACCCCGGGTGGGAGTTTTGAAACTGACATTGACCGATTTCGCCCGCTTGCTGACACTGCTGTAATCCGGGCAGCGCAGCTGAACATTCATCAGGGCAAAAACGGAATCTATAAAACCCTGCGCGGCTCGCAGGGTGAGCCGGAATACGCGTTTAATCACCAGAACGGTGGTGATGGCCAGGTCAGAATAACGCTGAGGTCTTCCCCGGGATGAAGGCGTTGCCGACTCATACCAGGAATGAATCGCTTCATTGTCCAGCCAGAAAGTGAGGGAGCCACGGTTGATAAGGGCTTTGTTGTAGATGGACCAGTTGGTGATTTTGAACTTTTGCTTCGCTACGGAACGGTCTGCGTTGTCGGGAGGATGTGTGATCTGATCCTTCAACTCAGCAAAAGTTCGAATTATTCAACAAAGCCCCTCTGCCCTGCTCCGTTATCTGGCGCGAAGGGGCAAATATTGCCGCGTTGCTTATTCCCTCACCGTGGTATACTTCCGGAAAGTTGTTATACGCCAGAAATTCGGCTCACAACCAAACGGGCATCCGGTAATTTAACGGCGTGGCTATATTCTGGGTTATTATCACATGAGAAATGATTACAGCAGGGTAATGCAACGACAATCATCATCAGGGATGTCACAAAAATAATAATCATAAGTGACTGTTGCACATGAACACATCTTCCCATGAAAGCGAGCGCGTTCCGGTTTCACTTGAAACCGTCTGGCGGGCACTGACCGCCCTCGGTCATCAGCGGCTCTGGCTCCGCCCTCCGGATGAGCGAAGTGTGAACACCTGGCTGGTTGTCACCTGGGGCGGCCTGACGGTGGCAGAACGTATCCGGGCCTCCGGCTCCTGGTGGCTGACCGGGGATGCGAATGCCATCTACACCAATCCGGAACGGATCGTCCCGGACGGGCTGGAAGAGCTCACCTGGCTGTCGGTGCAGCGGCGAATGAAGGACGGATTCTGAAGCCTATCGGGGACAAGCGGCAGGGAGGGATTTCTCAGCTAAGGAATAATCATGGGTAATGTCATAACGGATACAGAACAGATGAAAACAGTTGTGCTGGGTGTTTCGGCCTGAATGCCAGTGATCTCAACCCTTTCCGGAGGTGTGCTGGCTGGCGGTGTTGCATTACTGGTGAGCTGGGTAAATCACCGTTACGCACGTGAACGTGAAGCCACTGCAGCAGCGGAACGTCTGCGACATGAGCAGAAACTCACTGAGGACAAACGCCAGGAGGAGCTTCTCTACATCACCACTGAGCTGGTTTTTACCCTTGAAATATTTGCTGAAGAATGTGCCAGAGTGGCAGATGACATCTGGTGAGCCAGATGAAAGGGGGGGGGGAATATCGACCCACAACAAAGACACCAGAACTGGAGATTTCAGATATCAAGGGTGACTGGCGAACGCTTCCTGCACTGATAATGTATCGGATCCGCGAGCTGCCGGTCCTGATGAATGAAGCGCTCCGGAATATTTCAGCAGCAGCGGAAAATGACTGGGCCCCTGATTATACGGAGAGTTTTCAGGAGAGGCAGTACCAGTATGCACGTCTGGGGCTGAAAGCCCTGACCCTCGCCCGACGCCTGCGTCAGCTGGCTTGTTTGCCGGGGACCCGCCTTGATGCCACTGAGTGGTCTGCACAGCCTGTACTCTGGCGGAGATGGCGCCTGGAGCGTAATCGTCGTTACCAGCAGCGTATTCTGCGTGAGCGCGAACTGGCCACTTTTCAAATCGCAAATAACCAACATAACCAGAATCACGGACAGCATGATAAACCTGCAGGTCCGGATCACGGTGACACCCCATGATGCCGTTTGTTCCCGCCCAGAGCGTTTCGTTTTCCGCAGCTCAGCTGCCGGTGGCCATCGATTATCCGGCCGCGCTGGCACTGCGCCAGATGGCGCTCGTTCAGGACGAACTGCCGAAATACCTGCTGTCGCCGGAAGTGAGCGCCCTGCTCCACTACGTGCCCGATCTTCACCGTAAGATGCTGCTGGCCACCCTGTGGAACACCGGCGCCCGTATTAACGAAGCACTGGCACCGCCCTACCCGTTCTTGCAGCTGGCCACGCTCAAACAGCGCGCAGAAAAAGCAGCCAGAACGGCCGGACCTGCTCCAGCCGGTAGACAGCCTCATCGTATCGTTCCGCTTTCCGACCCGCAGTATGTCAGCCAGCAGGAAATGATGGTGGCCACCTTGAAAATTCCGCTGGAGCGACGTAAAAAACGCACCGGCAGAACCGAGAAGGCACGGATCTGGGAAATCACAGAAAGGACGGTCAGGACCTAGATAAATGAAGCAGTTGATGCGGCTGCCGCCGACGGGGTGACCTTCTCAGTGCCGGTGACGCCACACACGTTCCGCCACTCCTACGCCATGCACATGCTGTATGCTCGCATTCCACTCAAGGTGCTGCAGAGCTTAATGGGACACAAATCGAGCAGCTCGACGGAAGTTTATACGAGGGTATTTGCACTCAATGTTGCTGCCAGACACAGGGTACAGTTTTCAATGGCAGAGGCTGATGCTGTTGCAATGATGAAAACCAGATAACTTAAATTTTCAGTATTTACAGATAGTTGTAACGAAACCAACTTATTCTATAATAAATTAATCTTGCGTTACGTGAAAACCGACAGGGTTCCAGGGGATCACAGGCCGGAATTCACGTAGAGCACTTTACCTCTTCTTCGTTTCTTACCTTTTTGTTCCGATCCTGTTCATACGGGCATTACCCCATTTCACCAGAACGCATTTCACTGTTGCCGATAGCCCATGGGGTCGACTTTGCAACCGCGGTCGCACTCATAAGGATGGCCACCTTAACCGGCCCCCCCCTGGCTTACCTCCTCGCCTCTGAAGTGAAAGCCCTGCTCTTCCATATGCCGGATCTGCGCCATTACATGCTGTTCTCCACTGTCTGGAAAACCGTTGTGCAGCTCGGTGAATCCGGTATGCTGACCCCGGAATCCTTTGATCTCGACGGGTTAAGACCCTTTGTGAAAATACCGGGCTCAGGACATCCGGTCTGATGCACAATATTGACTGAGTGATGAAGGGACACATATCGCAGTGAAGATGTTCAGCAGACTGCCCGCTCTTCCACGCATCGCAGTCAATATCAATACCCCAGTAGCCATATTCGCATATTGCAGTCAAGGCAAGCAAAACCTAAAAGGGATGATGAATCTGTATAAATTGACTGTGGTATGCAGATCGCATACCACAGTCAACAAATCCTAAAACAGCATACCTCAGTCATTTTCCGGTTTCACGCTGCCGAGCGCTTTTGCCAGTTTCTGAGGATCAATACCTGCAGCCTTCAGGGCTTTAATCACTTCGTCATAGTTCTGCTCAGGTACTTCCTCTTCCGGCTCACGGGGAACAACGACCTTGCTACTGATGAGTTTCGGATTACGGTAATGTACGCTGAAGTAGGTGGCCCGGCCGCGTTTGAATTCGGTGTAATCCAGATAGCCGATATCCTTCAGCTGCGCCATAGCTTTGCGCACCGTGTGGTTCTGCGTGTAGATGTTAGACGTCAGGTTGAGTCTGTCTCGCATACGCTTCATGGAGATTGGGGCCGGATTCTGCGGCAGGCTTTCGATGTAGGTATAGAGTGCCTGTGCGGACTCCTTGCGCTGCAGGGCATCGATAGCCTTCAAACGCAATAGGACCCGCCTGTCCATCTGATAAAGCTCAAAGAGCTTGGGCTCCGCCCTGATCTCCACGACATCGGCAGTGATGTCGTAATAGGCAGACTGAACTAGGTGCGTAGTCCACCCTTTCGTTTCACTCTGAAACTTGAGGGTTACGGATGCCAGCTTGAACAGGGAGTTGCTTATCCTGTCGCGCATTTTCTTGTTAGAGCGCCGGGAGTCAAAGCCACACATTTTAACGAACTCAACAAAAGACAGCTTGAGAGTGTCATCCTTGACGCCAAAATCATACATTGAACGGATGATTCCAAGCCAGACTTTGAAGTCCGTATCCATATCGAGGCGCGATCCGGTGATCATGACATCGGTATACCCTTCACTGCGAGCAATGGACAACTGTACGAGCTCCTCAGTCGCATCCGTGACGTTTTTGCGGTTCGTCTTACTCCTGGAGGTCGATTTCAGTGTAGGAACGAACAGACCAAGCCTCATGAGTGCAACAGGCTGAACAGTACTGGCGCTGTTGACATCCAGCTTAACAACTTCGCCCGTTGTCTTGTTGACCTCCTGAAGATTCAGGGGTAACTCATTATTTTCCATAGCCATTTTATTAACCCGCGGTTATCCACAAAGGAAAGTATATACGCATATCACAGTCAACGGAAATACATACCCCAGTTAATACAATTGCATACCGCAATAGGTGATCCCGCACACAACAGTCAACATACTACACACCACAGTTAATGAAGATAGTCTCCGAGCCCAGGCGCAACGGTGCGCTGCACGATCCGGGGATCTCTTTTTGATCTCACTATGATCTCCTTGAGGATCAATTATTGGATCGAAATATGGAATAACTACCAGCATCCCGTACATATGGACTACTGACATGACACAATACGAATCCTGGTACAACCACCCGGTAATACAATACCCGGAAAGGCAATAATCTTGACTGTGATATGCAGAAAAATGTATTCCATTGCCCTTCCCTGTTCCTGTTCCTGTTCCTGTTCTGCTTCATGCCGCAGTCAATAATCTACATACTGTAGTCAATTTCTCACCATTCAGAACCATCCGCTGGATCTTCGCTAGCTTCAGAGCGTCAGCCACACCTTGTAAGTACGCAGTAATTCCTCTTCCTCGACGCATGCGCCTGCGTGCACATGTTTTCTGCGGCGAGCGGATAATATTGACTGAAGTATGCGGCAGACTTTCAGGTGGATGCTGAACTGAGCACGGCTACATTTTGATCAGCTTTGCAATTTTTAAGCTGGTTTGCAATTTTAATGTTGCTTTGCGTTTTTCATCAAGATTTAATATATTAATGCAAAGTTGATGACAAGGAACAGAGAATGGGACTGATGGAAACGCTTGACCAGTGTATTAAGGTCGGTCATGAAATGACGAAAGCTATCGCGATTGCACAGTTTAACGATGATAGTCCGGAAGCTAGGAAAATTACCCGTCGCTGGCGGGTGGGTGAGGCCGCCGATCTGATTGGCGTTTCTTCTCAGGCAATCCGTGATGCAGAAAAAGCAGGACGCCTTCCACATCCTGATATGGAAATGCGTGGACGGGTGGAGCAGCGGGTGGGCTACACCATTGAACAAATCAACCATATGCGGGATGTATTTGGCACCCGTCTGCGCCGTCCTGATGACAGCGTTCCGCCTGTTATTGCGGTGGCAGCACATAAAGGGGGTGTCTATAAGACATCGGTATCTGTCCACCTGGCACAGGATCTGGCGCTGAAAGGGCTGAGGGTACTGCTTGTCGAAGGGAATGATCCTCAAGGCACAGCATCCATGTACCACGGCTGGGTCCCTGATTTGCATATCCATGCCGAAGACACACTGTTGCCTTTTTATCTCGGTGAGCGCGATGATGCAGCCTATGCCGTCAAACCCACCTGCTGGCCAGGTCTCGACATCATTCCGTCATGCCTGGCTTTACACCGCATTGAAACAGAGCTCATGGGAAGGTTTGACGACGGAAAACTCCCGACAGAACCCCACATGATGCTTCGTCTGGCCATCGAAACGGTGGCTCATGACTATGATGTCATTGTTATCGACAGTGCACCGAACCTCGGTATTGGTACCATCAATGTTGTCTGTGCTGCGGATGTACTCATCGTGCCAACGCCAGCAGAGCTATTCGATTACACCTCTGCCCTTCAGTTTTTTGACATGCTGCGCGATCTGTTAAAAAACGTGGATCTGCAGGGTTTTGAACCTGACGTCAGAATTCTTCTAACCAAGTACAGTAATAACAATGGCTCACAGTCACCTTGGATGGAAGAACAAATCCGCGATGCGTGGGGAAGCATGGTACTAAAAAACGTTGTACGCGAGACCGATGAAGTCGGTAAAGGTCAGATCCGTATGAGAACTGTGTTTGAGCAGGCTATCGATCAACGCTCGTCTACAGGAGCATGGCGAAATGCGCTGGCTATCTGGGAGCCTGTCTGTAATGAAATTTTTGATCGCCTGATTAAACCTCGCTGGGAGATCAGATAATGAAACGTGCTCCAGTTATTCCAAAACATACAGTAAAAGATATTCACACCGAAACTGAGCCGTCAGCGGCACCCGCAGCTCCGATGGTTGATTCATTAATTGCGCGGGTGGGAGCCATGGCCCGCGGGAATGCCATTCTGCTTCCAGTTTGCGGCCGGGAAGTGAAATTTATTCTGGAAGCCATCCCAGGCGAGAGTGTTGAAACGGCATCGAGAGTCTGGTCAGGTAATGAACGTGACCAGGAACTACTGACCGAAGACGCGCTTGATGATCTGATCCCCTCTTTCATACTGAGTGGTCAGCAGACACCTGCGTTCGGACGACGGGTAGAAGGTGTCATTGAGATTGCAGATGGTAGTCGCCGTCGTAAAGCCGCCATACTGACATCATCGGATTATCGTGTTCTCGTCGGGGATCTCGATGATGAACAGATGATGGCTTTATCACGGCTGGGTAATGATTACCGCCCTGTCAGCGCTTATGAACGGGGCAACCGCTATGCACAGCGGTTGGAAAATGATTTTAATGGCAATATCTCTGCTCTGGCTGAAGCTGAGAATATTTCCCGTAAAATCATCACGCGTTGCATCAACACGGCCCATTTGCCAAAATCAGTGGTTGCCCTGTTTACTCATCCTGGTGAACTTTCCGCCCGCTCTGGGGAGGCTCTGTACAAAGCATTTTCGGGAAAAGAAGCTTTATTGTTGCAACGGACACAACAGCTTCATGAGCAAAAGAAAGCGGGTGTTATATTTGAATCCGAGGAAGTTATTGGTTTACTGACGGATGTTCTGAAAGAGCCATCAGGTAGAAAAGTTAACCTTAATACCCGTCATCAATTTGTACCTGGTGCGACAGCTCTATACAAAGGCGATAAGGTAATTTTTAATCTCGATAAATCTCGTTTACCTGCCGAGTGTATCGAGAAGATAGAAAGTATACTGCGCGACTTACAAAAAGTTTAGCCTGTTTAATGATACAAGCGAGCGTTATCATTAATTTCCAATATCTTTAATGCGTTACATGCTGCTTCGGAATATATACATCCGGAGCAGCTATTCTCTGCACTATAGCCCTGTGTTGTTAAAAAGGTCTGATTTCTTCTCCCAACCTGATTGTTACCACAATCTAAGATCTAGTACCTGCTACTTTTTCTTAACCAGTTCCACGGTTTTGCATATCAGAACTCAGACGGTAACCCATCCCGGAATACTGATTCCACACATCGGATTTAACTGGGACCACGGTCCCATCTCCTACTTGCGTGGCAGAACTCACCCGTCAACCCCGCCCTAAATGCCAATTCCACACATCGGATTTAACTGGGACCACGGTCCCACTCTGTTCAGCTGTTTCTATCACAATACCGACTTTGAGATGTTACAGTGATTCCTGTATTCGGTGCGTAAGAAGATTGTGTTCGTTTTGTTCCATGGTGCTTCCTCGCTCACTCGCGTGCTTCGCCCTGTCGTTCGGCTGCGGCGAGCACTACTGGCTCTCTCTGAAAGGCAAAATTTAACTGATCCTCGCAATGGGGATATCTTTCCAGCGGGTGGTGTACGCAGGGGAGAGCATATCGCGTTTCATCTGCCAAGAAGGTGCAATCCCTCGTCCGGCAAACCAGAGTTGTCCCAGACCGGAATGATTAATGCCATCGAGAACCTTCATCAGCTCAGCGCTGTGAGGACGTGGCGGACGTTCGTCGAACAGCTGCAACTGCGAAATGCCGGAGCCGGTGAAGTCATTCAGCATCACACCGGCTTTGGCATACCGGTGCCCGTCCTTCCAGATCCGCTCCAGAGCCGTAGTGGCGGCCGCAATGATGTCCCGGGTGTCCTGAGTGGGGGTAAGCAGTTTCTCCGTGGCCACGTTGCCGTAGTAAGGCTCTTTAACGGCGAACGGAGACGTTTTGATGAATACGGAAATATGCCGGCAGTACTGGTGCTCTTTCCGCAGCTTTTCAGAGGCCCGCTCTGCGTACTGACAGACAGCCTGGCGGAGCGAATCGTATTCAGTGATCTTCTCGCCAAAACTGCGGCTGCAGACAATCTGTTGTTTAGTAGGCGGTGCTTCTTCAAGCGACATGCAGCTTTCCCCGTTCAGTTCGCGCACTGTTCGCTCGAGAACGACGGAGAAATTTTTCCGGATGAAGGCCGGGTTCGTCAGGGCCAGATCAAGCGCGGTCCTGATGCCAAGAACATTGAGCTTGCGCGCAATACTGTTTCCCACGCCCCAGATCTCTTCGACCGGCTGCAGTGAAAGCAGTTTCCGCGTTCGCTGAGGATTCCCCCGGGTCAGGGCGAGCACGCCACGAAACTGTTTCCACTCCTTTGAGGCCCACTGGGCTGATTTTGCCAGGGTTTTCGTCGGCCCGGCACCCACGCCGATGGTCAGACGGGTACAGTCATACACGTGCTGGCGCAGCTGCCGGCCGAAGTCCTCCAGGTCCATGCAGTGCTCAACGCTGGTCAGGTCGAGGAACATCTCGTCAATCGAATACTGTTCCACCCTGGGGGCCAGCTCCTCCAGGCAGTTCATGACGCGCGCTGACATCGAGGCACTTATGTGGAATAGAAAATCAATATAAATAATGCATGCTTTAAAAGATTACTATGAACTAAAAGCATACGTCCGAAATTGTTACCATATCTCAAGATTCACAACTAATAATTTCGTATATTAATCCTCCAGGGCAGGTAGTCAGCTATCTGTTTGGCTTCCCTGATGCGATGGTAAAATGAAAAGACCACCGTTATGGGTTTAATAAAAAGATGCAGTCTTCTCCAGCTCAGCATGTTAGAAGGATTTTTCAATGGATGTTGAAATCAACTACTGCAATAACATAGATAACGCTTGCATTACACTCTCTGAAAATAAACTTAACATTAAGTTCGCTCCAAATGGCACGGGTAAAAGCACCATATCACGTGCCGTTTTGCACAGTGTTTCTCGTGATGTCGCTGGTCTTAACAGTCTGCTACCTTTTAAGTTTCGAGCAGCGAATCCCGACGAATTTCAGCCCAGTGTAACGGGAACAGAGCAAATTCAGGATGTAATGTGCTTTGATGAAAAGTACGTATCTCAGTTCACATTTCAGCCTGATGAACTGATTAGTAACAGCTTTGACATCTTTATCAAAACAGAAGCCTACAACCAAACGGAGCGAGAGATCGACTCGATGGTAATGGCAATCCGGCAGGAATTCAGTGGTAATGATGAGCTTGAGCTATTTATTACACATCTTCAGGAGCTTAGTGGTGCGTTCAAGCTGACAAGCAAGGGCTTATCTAAAGCCTCTACGGGGATGAAGGGGTTGGCAGGGGGTAACAAGCTTCAGCATATTCCCTCCGGGCTAGAGCCTTATCAGCCATTTATTCAGAGTCCTCGTAATGTAGAGTGGATCGAGTGGCAGACCAAAGGGTATGAAAATTTCTGCTCACTCTCTGAGGGATGCTGTCCTTTCTGCACAGGTGATTCTCACGAAAAAGCAGAACAAATTAGCAAAGTAAGCGCTGAATATGACAAAGCAGTGATCAAAAATCTGGTTGGTATCATCACAGTACTTGATAAATTAGGCGAGTATTTTTCCGAAGCCGCACGCTCCCGTCTGAGGGAAATAACGACGTTACAGGGAGGATTGGAGAAGAAGCATGAAGACTATCTTGTTACCGTAAAGCAGCAGACAGAAAATCTTCTGGCCATGCTCTTAACATTAAAAACCCTGAACAGTTTTACTTTTAACGACGCCGGAAATATTCGTGCCTCTTTAGCCTCTTTTCGTTTGGATGTGAAGTATTTTTCCGAGCTGCAATCTGATAAAACTCTTGCAACAATTGGGCGACTGAACGCCTCGTTAGATAGCCTCATTTCCCAGGCTGGTTTGCTGCAGGGGCAAATCAACAAGCAGCGCGCTGGCATGCAGCGGCTCATTCAGAAACACAAGAAGGATATCAACACTTTTCTGGCATATGCGGGTTACCGCTATCAGGTAGATATATCTGGCGATGGAGAACAGTGCCGTCTTAAGCTTCGCCATGTCGACTATACCGACTATCTCAGTGGAGGTAGCCAACATTTGAGCTACGGCGAGCGTAATGCCTTTTCGATCGTTCTTTTTATGTACGAATGCCTGGCTCGTAAGCCCAACCTGATTATTCTCGATGATCCTATCTCTTCGTTTGATAAAAACAAAAAATTTGCCATCCTAGAAATGTTGTTCCGCCGTGACTCATCTGAGTGTTTGAAAAACCAGACGGTACTGATGCTTACACATGACGTTGAGCCAATCATCGATACTCTGAAGTCGGTGAAGAAGTTGTTTAGTAACCAGGTTACTGCATCCTATTTACGTTATAGCACTGGCACGATAACTGAATTACCTATCCGCGAAAGCGATATTCTGACGTTTGCCCAAATCTGCAAAGTGGTTCTCGAATCCGACTGTGATGACCTGATCAAGCTCATTTATCTTCGCAGGCATTATGAAATCATGGACAATCGAGGTGATGTTTATCAGGTACTTTCTAACTTGTTTCACCGCCGAGAGGAACCAATCGACACACGCCTACCTCTGATTGAAGGAACAGGGTACCCGATGATGGACCCGGAGAGCTTCCTTAATGGATGCTGTTTAATCACTAAAAATATTTTTGGTTTTGATTACCCCCATACGCTGAGCTTGCTGAATGATCCTGACAAAATTCTGTCGTTATATCGAAGCTGCACGAATGGCTATGAAAAACTTCAGGTGTTCCGACTACTGGAACCTGAGGCCGATAACCGTGTCATTCGCAAGTTTGTGAATGAAACCTATCATATTGAAAACGAGTTTATCTGCCAACTAGACCCCACACGATTCGATCTTATCCCGGAATACGTTATTGTTGAATGTGACAGGCTGCTCCTTAATATCGGGGCGTCGAACGATGATGCTGAACTGGAAACGGCCTGAACGTATGGTCTAGATGTAACTCTTCTTAGCAGTGAAGGTGAGTAGTAATACTCACCTACCTGGATCTCCAATTCAATTGAGCCTGCTGATAAGCAGGCCTTTTTGGCGAGACACAGAAGCCTATAAAGTTGGGACATGCGAGACATGGCGCTTTTTATGCCGCCAGATAGTATCTTTCTGGTCCTGTAATGACAAAAAGCTGATTTCCGTTAACAATAACCCTGTTTAAATATCCAGATAAAAACATTTCCTCTGGGTCAAATGAGTGATACAGTTTCACCCATAAGACCCAATGGAGGCAATATGTCTGAATTTGAATTACTGGCGCAGGATCTGCTTGAGAAAGCAGAGGCGGAAGAACAACTGCGACAGGAAAATGATAAAAAGCTGCTCGGGCAGGTGCTGGAAATCTATGACCAGAAGTACGTGGCTGAACTGCTTAGAAAAGTTGGTAAAAATGAGTGGAGTCGCGAGACTCTTAATCGCTGGATTAATGGTAAGTGCTCACCTAAGTCGCTGACGTTAGCCGAAGAGGAACTTCTACGAAAAATGCTTCCGGAAGCGCCTGCACATCACCCTGACTATGCCTTCCGGTTTATTGACCTGTTTGCTGGCATTGGAGGTATACGGAAGGGCTTCGAAACCATCGGTGGCCAGTGCGTTTTTACCAGTGAATGGAATAAAGAGGCTGTGCGCACATATAAAGCTAACTGGTTTAACGATGCTCAGGAACACACTTTCAATCTCGATATTCGGGAAGTCACGCTCAGTGATAAACCTGAAGTACCTGAAAACGATGCCTATGCTTACATTAATGAGCATGTGCCGGATCATGATGTACTTCTGGCAGGTTTCCCCTGTCAACCGTTCAGCCTTGCGGGTGTAAGCAAGAAAAACTCGCTCGGGCGCGCGCATGGTTTCGAATGTGAGGCTCAGGGAACGCTTTTCTTCGATGTGGCGCGTATTATCCGCGCAAAAAAACCTGCCATCTTTGTTCTTGAAAACGTTAAAAACCTGAAGAGCCATGACAAGGGTAAAACCTTTAAAGTCATCATGGATACCCTCGACGAACTGGGCTATGAAGTTGCGGATGCAGCTGAGATGGGCAAAAACGATCCTAAAGTTATCGACGGAAAGCACTTTTTACCTCAACACCGAGAACGTATCGTTTTGGTCGGTTTCCGTCGTGATCTGAATATTCACCAGGGCTTTACCCTGCGCGATATTAGTCGTTTTTATCCGGAACAGCGTCCGTCATTTGGCGAACTGCTGGAACCCGTGGTTGACAGCAAATATATACTGACGCCGAAACTCTGGGAGTATCTCTATAACTACGCCAAAAAGCACGCAGCTAAGGGTAACGGATTCGGTTTTGGCCTCGTTAATCCTGAAAATAAAGAAAGCATTGCCCGTACGCTTTCTGCTCGCTATCACAAAGACGGGTCTGAAATTCTGATAGACCGTGGCTGGGATATGGCCACAGGTGAAACAGACTTCGCGAACGAAGAAAATCAGGCGCATCGGCCCCGCAGGCTGACTCCACGAGAGTGCGCGCGCCTTATGGGTTTTGAAAAAGTAGATGGCAGGCCTTTTCGCATTCCTGTGTCAGACACTCAGTCGTACAGGCAGTTCGGTAACTCCGTAGTGGTGCCCGTGTTTGAAGCCGTAGCCAAACTGCTTGAACCTTATATCCTGAAAGCGGTTTATGCCGATTCGTGCAAGGTTGAACGAATCTGATCGCTCCTCCCGGTATTTATGCCGGGAGATTATCTATGGAATATCTGCGTAAAGCCCTGTCAGCTCAGCAATAAACGCACCTAGCGTCATTAGCTCAGCTCTCACCGCCTCCGGGTATTTTTTGTGCAGAGATGATGGCACGACCAGTCTGACACCCGACTCCCGCATCTCCCGATATTGAGCCAGAGAAACTCCCTCCTGGAGTGTAAACAGATGCACCTGATGAATTTTATCGGCCTCATTCAGTATCTGACGCCAGCGATCCTTACAGGTAGTCTTGACTGCCAGCATGCGCAGATTTTCTACGGGAAACTCAGTATCGTGGTAAGCCCCTGCGGAAGGGAAAAGGAAATCGGGTTTTTTATTACCTTCTGTGACGGCCTGCGTCGCAAAGTGTCGCAGGCCGTGCTCAATGAATAGATGCTCCAGGTGCAGTTCCAGCGACTTCCCGGCTCTGGATTTACGGCGATTGCTGACAGAATTGGCCAGCGCAATAAATTCATCCACAGAGCCAAATCCTTTCCGGATGATATCCAGAACATGCAGTTCCTCAACCAACAGAAATATGTCGTACTCCACGCGCCGGCGGTCAAGAAGTTGCTCATCCGGATCAAGGGAATTTTTCACATAATGGCTGGCTGCATACTGAATAATTTCACTTCCCGACGGAAAGCGCAGGTGCCAGTCTTCAGGTAGAATATATTTATGATTTACTGGCGCTTGCTGTAGAGATAGTCCGCCAAGAATCTGTCCTGCGGGGCCGGATATAAGCGCTCCGGGTATAACTTCACCAATAGCGGTCTCAATGACGTCCTCTTCATCAGTGCTGGCGCATACCCAAATATTTACTTCCTTACAGTCCCCCCCTTGCTCATCAAGCTTGAAAGCCAGGAGCGTCAGAGCCCCTGTATTTTCAGGATCCTGAAGTGGGCTGCCTCTACCCCAGCGGGTAATCCTTTTTTCATTCCGGGTTTTACCAAAATGACGGCTGTTATAATAAATTGCCCGGGCTTCGCTGTCAGGGCAATCATGCGATGACACATGTGCGGTGAGAAAAACCGAAGGGTTCAGTTCACGGGTATGGTTGATAGACGGAAACAGTTTTTCAACGATACCTGAAGGGATATAAAGCCCTACCTGGTGACCACCTGTTGCGCCGGTATCGTTGGCGGAAAGGCGTTTGATGTAGACGAAGTAATTCTCACATGCGATCTCAAGTAGCCAGTTGTGGAAAACCGACATAAGCATCCCCTGTTACCCTGAAACTCTACTCACCATTTTTTCATAATTATATACAAACAGCCAGAAAGGCTGTTACAGGCGATTTGATCTGCAACCTATTGGTTAATATGCTCTGATGTGCGCAATCTTCGCTTTTTGCTCATATTGGTTCATTTTATCCTCCGGACTTACCGGTTAATTTTGCAAGAGCCTGTTCTACTTTTTTAATATCCTGCTCTACAATGGCTTTCTCATCAGGCGTGAGCGGGACCTCTTCGAGATAACGCCTGATAGATGTTTTACTCTCCAGCATCAGTCCGCGCGCACTGTCTTTCAGCAGATTAAAATCGCAACCAATGCAGGCCATTCTGTGCGGGCAACTGCTCCAGAATGGATTCATGCAGAAGGACTCACCAAGGTCATAATAGGTTGCCGGACCAGTGGGCGAGACCGCTTCCGGATCGTGATCGACCAGTACGCTTATCATATGGGCTATCCGATCGGCCTTCACAAATGACGCTGCCAGCTGTGTAGGGCGGATGCGAATGTAATGCAGGGTTGACTGTGGTGATGAATGACCTGACCACTGCATCAGTTCATACAGCGACATGCCCTGTGGTACGCTGGCAAGCGCAGTCAGGGCTGAAGCCCGTCCACGGTGGCTGGTTATGGCGCCTCCGCTGTCTTCAACCGGCAGCCCCGCTCTAGCGCAGAGGACTGGGATGACCGTCCGGTTAATCACATCGCTGCCTGCCGGCTTGCCGCGATACTGGAAGAGATAACGGACTTTTTCTCCGGTGCGATCATCATTCAGTTTTGCCTGATCCACGGGACGGACGTTCAACCATATGTCTACATATTTTTTTACAATGACAGAGACGGGTTTAACAAATGCTTTCGATGTCTTTCCTGCCGGGACGTTTAGATAACATAGTGTTCCGGCAGGAACGACACTACCATTCTCCCTGGTAATGTCTTCTGACTGAGGCGTGACGCATTCCGTAGTCAGGCGCAGGAGTTCATTCTGTCGTAAACCTGCATGGGTCCAGATAACAGCCATTGCCTGAAGCATGGAAAGGGGATAGTGAATTTCACTGAGCAGGTCTTCGTGGCGCAGGTTCAGACTGGCCCAGATGAGTTTGAGCCAGACGGGATCATCTATCACTCTCGGATTTACACCACGGCGAAAAAGTGGGGTATCCGGCGTGAAAAGGTGACGGGCGGGGCTGAAATTAAGGCGTCCCCAGCCCCAAAGTTCGAAATCGCTCATAAATCGTCGCAGCGAATAGATAAAATGCGCACGTGAATGTGGCATCATGGGCTCTCCGGAGCGTTTGGACTTCCGCAGTCCATGTTCAGTCCCCAGAGACAGCTCATCCACTTTCATTCGCCCCACAGCAGCGATAAAACTGGCACATGTCTCAATAGACCAGTCTGTCGGGACCTTCACCTCGGGATGCTCCTTTGCCAGCCAGAGGCCGCAGCGAAGAATAAAGCTGTACTGGTTTTCACGGGTTCTGGGACGAAGCACAGATGTCTCACGCCAGCGTCTGCACCATGCGACCCATTCAGGGCTGATATTTTCGACCGGCTTCTCATGCCATTCGGTGTAGTTACGCATTCGTACCGGCTTTGCAATAATGCCAAGTGCGGCAAGCCCATGAGAAATTTTCCCTACGTGTCTTGATACGCGCTTATCGTGGTACTGCTGAGCTTGCCAGAGAAGCTCTGTGGTCATCTCTTCAAGCCTAGGATTATCATTGAGTAGCATCAGCAGACCTAGGGGGGAGGAAACGGCATGCCTCAGGTGCTGAGGGGAATCGCCCAGTGATATCAGTGCTTCCGACAGCCGGTTCAGCTGGTCCCGGAAAATCGCGTTGCCGTAGATGGCACTGGCGTAAAGCGACAGAGTGTTTTCATGAGGGATCTGAAGCGGCGACGTGAATGGACCGAGATGATATGCAAATGCCATCATAAGTGGTTTACCGCGACGATATTTATCAAACAGGGAGATCCACTGGTCTTTCCGCCAGTTCCAGCAGGGTTACCCTACATTTTGCATTTCAGTCAGCATCGCCATAATTACAGTGCGGGTAAGTCTACAGCCGGTGCCACTGTTGTTGGCGATATCCAGCAGGGGGGTGATCAGGGAAGAGAGGGAACCGGACCTGCCATAGTTACGGGAGCGTTTATGGCTTGTACTTAGCGCTTCTTTCTGCTCAGAACTAAAGCCAGCGTGCAGGTCATAATCTGCACGGCAAAAATGCGCGTATATGAAACCTTTATCACGCTTGCCTGTCATTCTCTCTCTCCGGGCCAAACATGATAGCTGCGATTTTCCGGTCAGTCTCCGCAACAGTCATCGCCATTCTGGCCGCAAGATCAGTGCCTGAAAGATGGATATATATCTGCGTGGTGCGTAGATCACGATGACCAGCATAGGTTGCTATCTCATGCAGCTTCCATCCCGCCCGGGCAAGATGTGTCAGTCGCAGGTGACGAAAGGTGTGCGTGGTCAGAAATGGCATGCTGGTCCTGTCTGACCACTCGCGAACCGTTTTACTCCAGCTCCAGTATGAAAGCGGTGAGCCATAATTTCTGTCAGAAAACGAACGGAACAGTGTTCCACCAGTAATACCCGTTTGCTTCAGGTTCCTGAGATGTGCTGCCAGTACCGGCGTAATCGCCGAGCCGTAGCAGACCACCCGTTCGCGTTTGCCTTTAGTGTTTTCGGCGCGAATCCGTATAAGCCTGTGGGCAGGATCGATATCCTCTATAGTTATTGTCGTCACCTCAGAGCGTCTTAGCGCACCATGATACGCCAGCGCTAGCATCAGGCGATCGCGCAATGAACAGTCTGATATATAACCCAAGAGATGATACCACTGGCCGTCATCCGGAATTTGTGGCAGTCGTGTTATTCGCTGGACCATACCGCGTCCTGCTGAAGGCATGTGGGGCGTGCCTGCTCGCGGTAAAGGGTTCCGGCTAATTACCCCCATGTAAATCAGATAGTCAAACCACAGACGTATAGCAGAAAGGCGAAGCTGAAGCGTTGCACTGGCTGCAGGCTGAGGCATGCCGGGTAACTGGGGGCGAATGTACGCAGCGATATCTTCAAAGCTTGCCTGCTCGGGGGGCAATTCCCGCTGGCAGCAGAAGTGAAAGAAGTGAGTAAGTGAGCCGCGGTAGGCATGAATTGTCGCCGGTGACCTGCCGAGATCGGATAATAACCCCAACCATCGTTCTGCCTGTGAACTGGCAGGAGTACAGAATAAAGTGGTGAGCATTGTGTTCTCCTTTGTAATCAGGAACCCTGTTCAAAGTTTACACAGAAAATGTTGCATTCCACTTAACTTACTAAAGTTCATAGTTGCTTGAGAACGCGTATATTTTTTCCGGGTACGTTTCGTTTTTCATCTGAAACCACGGCGTGCCCATTTTGATCCAGGGCTTTGCCTCGGCACTTCTTGCGATGACGCAGCCATCGTTATTACTGAGCACCACAACCGGCTTTCCTTTCAAATCAGGGCGGAAAACACGTTCGCAGCTGGCATAAAAGCTGTTCACATCGGCCAGGGCAAACATCAGTACATCTCCCTCGGGCGGTGGATGATGTGCGTGACGACGCCAAAGATATCCAGATCGTCCGGGTCGGGATAAATCGGCGACCAGGCGGCGTTCATTGGCTGCAGCGTCAGTCGTGGCGTCAGCAGAAGCCGTTTAACCGTAAACTCCCCCTACACACTGGCCACAACAATATCGCCGTGCCGGGGCTTCTCTGCACTGTCCACAACCAGCAGATCGCCATTGTAAAGGCTGCCGTCGGACATGCTGTCACCGCTGGCACGGAGATAGTAAGTCGCGCTCGGGTGCCGTATGCAGTAATCATGGAGATCCAGGTCGGACTCGACATAGTCAGCGGCAGGGCTGGGAAAACCGCAGCTGGCCAGGTCTGCAAACAACGGATGGGCCTGTGGCGGGAGTGCTTTCCCGGTGCTGAAAAGCTGCAGTTTCATCTTTCCTCCTGACGTCTAAATATACTGTTTATGCATGCAGTATATTTAACAGCGTGAGGATAATCCAGATCGCCTGCGCCATGAACAGGGTGAGTAATCTAAGTTACTCAAAATGCTAGTTAATATCATTTTGAATCATTTGTACTGCTCACAATGAGAAATGAGGCTTTTGTTTTTCCATTTTGCTCTTATAATGTGTATCAAATTGAGTTTAATTAACGGAGCATAATGATGAATATTTACTGCGATGATGGTTCAACTAATGTTAAGCTGGCATGGTTTGAAGGAAACGAGCTGAAGACCCGGGTTTCTGCTAACTCCTTCCGGCATGGCTGGAAAGTGGCGGAATTCAGTGCCGCAACGTTCAACTATCAGGTGGGCAAGCTGAAATACACCTGGGACAGCGTCAGCAGGGATGCCATCCCGACAACAAACGTGGAATATCAGTACGGTGATCTCAACCTGCTGGCCGTGCATCATGCCCTGCTGAACAGCGGACTTGAGCCGCAGCCGGTGAGCCTGACCGTGACGCTGCCCCTGAGCGAGTATTATGACGGAGACTGCCAGCGGAACGAGGAGAACATCCGACGCAAACGGGAAAACCTGATGCGTGGGCTGGTTCTGAATAAGGGCAGGGCATTTACCGTAACGGACGTGAAGGTGATGCCGGAATCACTGCCGGCGGCGTTCTCCCGACTTGCAGAGCTGAAGCCCGGACCCGCTGAGACCACCCTGATTATCGATCTCGGCGGAACCACGCTTGATGCCGGCGTGATTGTCGGACAGTTTGATGATATCAGTGCGGTACACGGCAATCCGTCTGTCGGCGTGTCACAGGTCACCCGCGCCGCTGCAGGCGCGCTGCGGGCTGCAGACAGCGAAACCAGCGCGCTTATTGCTGACACGGTCATTCGCAACCGCAATGATCGTCAGTATCTGCAGCGAGTGATCAACGATGCCGGAAAAATTGACGATGTTCTGAACAAAATTACAGAGGCAATCACTTCCCTGGGCGCGCGTGTCACCAGTGAGCTGACGGCCTTCAGGAACGTTAACCGGGTATTCCTGGTCGGGGGAGGCGCATCCCTCATTGAAGAGGCTATCCGTCAGGCCTGGCCTCTGGCTCCTGACCGTATCGAGGTTATCGGCGATCCGCAGCTGGCGCTGGCCAGAGAGATTGCCCTTTACAATAAAGAGGACTAAACGTGCCGGACGGCCAGTATTCTTTCTATCTGCACAGCGACGATCGCACCGACATCGCGGCGATGGCGACCATCAGCACCATCTCACAGCCCCTGCGCGGTGACTTCATCCGGACCGCTGCCACCGCCGGGGCGGTGATGTACCAGACGGATGCCCGTTTACCGGCGCTGATCCCGGTGTTCTTTGACGGGCATCTGAGCGCCATCCGGCTTTGTGCCGTGATGGCGCTGGTATCCGGCACCTGGTCTTCACTCTCAGGACTTCCTGATGAGCCTGATGGTGGCGTGGCTGCTCTGGCCATGTCACCGGAGACGGAATACCAGCGCCGGCGTTACACCCTGACGCTTCAGGATGACCGGAGCAGTGAACGGGGTGAGCGTGTGCTGACGGGCGTGTCATCCCGCCTGCGCGGAGAGCTGCTGAGAAACCTGATTATCACCGGTCTGGCCCTGCATACGACCGCACCGGAGCTGCCGCGTCTGCTGGCCAGCATGCCGGTACCGCCCGGCACGGTCAGCGAGCTGCAGGTTCTTGTTCAGCAGATGGCCGGTACGGCTGGCGTGAGTCAGGCTGCAGTACCGGAGAAACCAGCAGAGCCTGCCGCACCGGTATCCGGTGAAGCGACCAGGATAAAGAAAAATATGCAACGGGCGTTCGGAGACTAAAACATGTCAGTGATTAAACAGAAGGCAGAGCAGTGCATTCATAACTTTCTGCGTGCCCGGAACGTGCCTGAATCTCAGTGGCCGGATCTGGTCAAAAAGACCGGCAGGGGAATGATACTGGCAGGCGTGGCCGTTGTGGTTCCCGGCGTTCTGGTTGATAACATCTCCCTGCCGGTGACAATTGCGATGCAGGTCTGCTACGCCTCGCTGATCGGCCTCGGGGTTCTCCTGGCGTTTGACGATAAAAAGCCGAAGAACCGATCCTGAGCAGGAACATCATTCAGAATGGTAACCAGACAGCCCGGGAGGGACTGATGCAAAAGGTTAAGAGAGCGGGGCTGACGCTGGCGGAGGCCAGCGAGCTGTTGAACTGTCAGGAAATAAAGGAGATGAACAACAATGAGGAGGACAAATGAAGTGTAATACTGCAATTTTGTTTGTGGCGCTCACACTGGCAATACCCGGCGCGGTGAATGCCGCAGCCACAGTGGCGGTTCTTGACCAGATTGCCACGAAAAAGCAAAAGGAACGTGAAGACCAGCTCGAAGCCGTGGAACGTGATGCTTTAGCACAGCCAGATGCATGGAAAGCATATCTACAGGTGTCTGACGCAGTGCCTGCTGATGCCCCCATCATGCTGCAAAACCGCTACCGCAGCCTCGCCATTTCACTGGCACTGAAGGCTGCAATGGCCTGTTCGTCAGACGCTCTCAAGCTTCTCGAGCGTAACGACGTAATTGAGTTTCGCGTACTCCGATCATCGTTAGTCTCAGCCTGCAAAACAGCTAAATAAGTTTCGTGCCAGCTGCCCACTTCCAGATTCCAATCTTCGGCTGGCATTCTCTCAATCCTGTAACCCTCTGTCCTGCATTGTCCTGAAGAGGAGAATGCAGGCCAAAAAAAACGGCAGGGTGACATCTCATCCCTGCCGTCAAAACTAAACGCTTAATTTTTCGGCGATTATAATGTATTGTTTTGTGATGTAAATCACATTTTAATTTAATGTGAAATTTTCCCTCCGTTTTATATCTCCCGTAAAAAATTACCCGCCGTGCCTTCACGCTAACCAGGCCGCTGCGGTCGCAAGGGTTCACGTTGTCTCCGTCCTCACCCGTTCGCGCCCTGCACGGTGCATTCAGCCCGTGAAGGGCTTGCGCTGCGGCTTCGGCGTCGCCCTGGCGTCCTCCGCTTTACGCCGTGTTTTTGTGGCGGCACGGCGCAAGAGGGTGCCGGATGCTGAGGACACAACCATGTTCAGACTGACCTGTATTGAACTCGATAACGGCGAGTTTGCCGTCTATATCAATTACCATTACCTGCGGAGTGAAGATGCCAGCGGAAAACGGCTTTCTCTGGGGGAGGTTCTGGAGCAGCTCTCACTGCTGCCGGGCGTGGAATTACAGACCCTGCTGGAACCCGTACCGGAGTGCGATGACTGGTGCTGGAACGACATCGCCGATCGCGTCCTGCCGTCGCGTCCTGCATGTCGTTATGATGTGACGGTGGCAGGGCTCATCGCCAGGCTGAAGCAGTACCCACCGGATGCACTGTGTATGGGGACGTTCTGGCTGGAAGATGATTTTCTGTCGCTTGATGACAGTCTGTCGGAGGAAGAAATTGCAGAAGCCATGCGTATCTGCGACCACAGCCACGATGCAGGCATCGGTTTTAACTGGGACACGCTGCAGTTCGCTATCGACCACGTGAAGGGGCGCTGAAAAAAAGGACACCGTCCGGGGAGGGGTGTCCTGAAATGTGTCATATTCGTTGTAAGTGAAAACTGTTCAGATGTTTTCGAAACAGATGATTGCACAATTACTTCATACTTTCACCTGCCATATATGCGACTCAAAAAAAAAGGACGTCTCCTGCAGGAGTCGTCCAAAGCATACCAGGCTTTCGATACACGCACTGCGCTGCAGATGCGAACTCATTTTGAGTTTTTCATAGCCTTATGGAGTCATCAGCTACCAGAACTGGTAGTAAAGGATGTCGGTTCCCTCCGCCTTATTGCCGCCAGCCGGCGGCGTGTTCAACGCCGTGCCTTCACGCTAACCCGGCCGCTGCGGTCGCAAGGGTTCACGTTGTCTCCGTCCTCACCCGTTCGCACATTTCACGGTGCATTCAGCCCGTGAAGGGCTTGCGCTGCGGCTTGCGGCGTCGCCCCTGCGCCCTCCGCTTTCCGCCGGGTTTTGTGGCGGCACGGCGCAAGAGGGTGCCGCATATCAGAGAGGAGTGTGTCTATGTCCCGTTTTATTCTGGGTGACTGCGTGCAGGTGATGTCCCGTTTTCCGGCGCGTGCCGTCGATTTTATTCTTACCGATCCGCCGTATCTGGTTGGCTATAAGGACCGTACCGGCCGCACCCTGGCCGGGGACAACTCAGCTGAATGGCTCCAGCCCGCCTGCCATGAAATGTACCGCGTGCTGAAAAATGACAGCCTGATGGTGAGTTTCTATGCCTGGAACCGCGCGGATCTGTTTCTGAATGCGTGGAAAACAGCAGGTTTCCGGGTGGTTGGCCATATCGTCTTTGCCAAGAGCTACGCCTCAAAATCGACGTTCGTGGGTTACACCCATGAGAGCGCCTACCTGCTGGCGAAGGGAAGGCCGCAAACCCCGGACCGTCCCGTCCCGGACGTGATCCCCTGGAAATACACGGGCAACCGACATCACCCGACGGAGAAGCCGGTGCAGAGCCTGCGGCCGCTGATTGAATCGCTCACGCGTCCGGGGGCCATTGTCCTTGACCCGTTCGCCGGCAGCGGCTCCACCTGCGTGGCCGCCGCCGAAACCAGCCGCCGCTATATCGGGATCGAGATGCTTGAGCAGTACCACGCCGCCGGCGTCCGACGTCTGGCACAGGTTGAACGGGCGAGAAGGATGCCGGCGGCCAATGACGGCGCGTTTTACCCCGACTGGCCGGAGGCGGCATGAACTACCCGGGCCTTGAACACCTGCGCGCGGACGTGGCCGCGCTCAGCAATGCCATGTGTGACGTGCGGATGCTGCTGAACCGCCTCGAATCGCAGCACCGGCACGACGCGGCAACGCTTACCGAACGTATGGCTGGGCAGACTCTGCGCCGGATCAACACCCTGCTTCTTGAAGCTTACCGCGAAGCCCTGGTGCTGGACGAAACCTTTCAGGACTGACTGACCCTGCCGGGCTGATGCCCGGCCTGTAACCCCTTACAAGAGAGAACAAACGATGTACGGAACCCGCGAAGAACTTTGTGTACAGCTTGAAAACATGTTCACCTTTGACGAACCCCTGGTCCTGCTGGTCTGGACGGAAGAGGGGATTAGCGTGGCCTGCCGTGAAGCCCAGCCAGAACCGGACGGGACTGAAATCCGGAATCTGATGAAGGCGATCGGCGAAATGAAAATGACGCAATACCGTCAGGAGGGGGTAAATAATCGGACTGTCAGCGATCTCCTGGCCCGTCAGCGCGAAGCGGCAAACCGTCAGGTGAGTGTTCCGGCGGTACTCCTGTCCCGCGTCCTGCGTAACTATGAATGCGAGCTGGAAAACCGGATCGGTATGGCCTGGGAAGCCGGGCGGCAGGAGCCTGAATCCGTCAGGAATGAGCTGAAGGACGTTCACGCCTTACAGGAGACGCTGGCCGCGTAAGGGAAAGAGCCGGGGTAACGCCCCGGCAACCGGTGGACATCCACAGCGAAAAGGATGTCAGTGCCTTCCGCTTCTATCCGCCGCTGTCCTCCGGGCCACGTCGGGACAATGAAACTCCCCTGAAGCTCCGTGCGGTGACGGCATGCGCCGTGACTTCACTGTAGCCCGGCCGCATCGGCCACAAGGGTTCGCTCACGCCTCCGTCCTCACCCGTTCGCACCCTTCACGGTGCATTCAGCCCGTGAAGGCTTTGCGCTGCGGCTTGCGGCGTCGCCCCTGTGTCCTCCGCTTTTCGCCGGTCTGTCGTGTCGTCACGGCGATGCCGGAACCGAGAATATGTTAACCGTGGAGGATCTATGAACCAGACCGTGACCTGTGATGCTGTTCGTCTTGAGGGTGCGCAGCGCCTGACTTTCCTGCCTGATTTGTTTGGCGGCGATTTTATGACGTCCGAGGCATCCGTGTACGCCTATGCCCAGCGTTACTGCCCTGAGTATCAGGGGGGATTCTGGCAGTTTTACCGGCTGCCGGAAGGTGGCGGATATATGGCGCCTGACGTGGAGAGCCTGACCCTGTGCAATCCGGACAACTGGTTTGAGCAGACTGTCAGCGGGGAAGTGGCGGGGATCATCCTCACGGCACTGGTACTGAATCACCGGAGCTGGCACCACAGCAACAATGACCATGAGGAGCTGTGCCGCCACTTCTGCCGCCGTTATGAGCAGCTTATGGCATTTGCTGATAACCATCCTGAAAGCGCCACCATCTGGCGTGCCCTTGACTGACTGACCACGGGCGGCGATGCCGTCCGATAAAAGGAGAAAAACATGATTGGTACAGCAAGAGAAATTGCCCTTGAAATGCTGCGTTGTTCCGACCTCGATGGCGAGAAGTACGTTTTCGCCAGCTGGAACCGAAATGATATCCGTTGCGTCTGCCTTGACTGGGATTTAACCGATGAGGAACTGGATGAAGTCCTGCGTCGGCTAAGTTCCTGCCTTGAAAGTGGCGCGGATATCGGCCAGATACGGGCGATAGTCGAAACCATGCTCGATGAGCGACGCGAGAAGCGAACCGTGACTATTCCCGCGAAATCGCTGGCCTTAGTCATGCAGCTTGCAGGACGGGAGATGCAACGTATCGCAGTATGCGCGGAGGATGGCGGCGGATCAGCTGAAGAAACCCTGAAAGAAGAAAACGACGTCATGATGCGCCTGCGCGAGGCGCTCGAGGCCTGACAGAAAAGCCGGAGGCATTGCCTCCGGAAACAGAACAAAAGGAGAACACCATGCAACTGTCACCGGAAACCCGCAGCATCCTGCGCCAGTATAAAACGCTCATCAACGAGCGACGTCGCGAATCAGGACTCAGCCCCGTAACCACAGCGAAAGTGCTGGATGAGATCTGCGAATCGGCTACCCGCCAGTGCGCCGTCTATCTTTGCGGCCACTTCATTCTCCAGGGCGGTCAGGGCGACGGACAATAAATAATCCGGGCGGGGCATAGGCACCGCCTGTTCGCGCGCGAAAACCCTGTCATCCCTTCGGGCTGACGGGGCGGCAAGGCCAGCGCCTGCGGCGCTGCCTCCTCCCGCCCTGATGTAAGTCAGGGGAAATGGAGAGGAATGGCATTGTGAGGGCAAATTGTCACTGATACGGTCCTGCGTGGCGTGGCGTGGCGTGGCGTGGCGTGGCGTGGCGTGGCGTGGCGTGGCGTGGCGTGGCGTGGCGTGGCGTGGCGTGGCGTGGCGTGGCGTGGCGTGGCGTGGCGTGGCGTGGCGTGGCGTGGCGGCTCTGAAACCCGATCAGCAAATCCTCAGAAAACACCTGAATCCCACTTCTGGCCCCCTTCGGCTCCCGGCCCGCGTGGCGGTCCGGTCGTCGAGCCCCCTCCGCCAGGGCGGCCGCTGCGCACCCGCCAGGCTCCGCCGAACCCCTCCGGGTTTCGGGCCATACGGCTAGGGTCTGATGGCTAAGGTCAAGGGCTGCGGCTTCTCCGGCCGTGCCGTCCGGAACGCCTTCACCGCGCCGGCTGATGCCGTCGCTTTAATGGCGCCACGCCGTTCCGACGTGTCGGGTGTGTGCATCCTGTTCCCCCGGTGAAGCCATCCCCCGTGTGTCCTCACGCGGAGGGCTGCTTGTAGCACCGTCGGGTCGTCATCCAAGGGGTGAAATGCACTCCGCCAAAACTTTTTGCGTGCCGCAAAAACTTTAGTCTCCGCCCCTTTCCTTCCGCCCTTCGCCGTTGCTCCTTTGCCCTTTGCCGCGAGAGAACTCACCAGGGAGATGGACTGCCATCACCACAGGAGAAAACCAGGATGCACACACGAAACGTCAACGTCAAAACCGCCGCTCAAGAATCTTCCAGGAAGATAGGGGAAGAACAAAACCCTGTTTCTGTCGCACGGGAGTGGGTGGCTCAGGCCACTTCGCTGAAAGCGGGTGTCACCGTCACCCTGTCCGATGTGTCCCGATACGGCGACGTGCAGGTGGAGATCCGCACCAACGGAACGCTTAACTGGCGCGCCTGGTCGTTTGAGCCGGATTTTCTTTTTGAACTGAAACGCAACCTGCAATACGTGCAGTTTTAACCGGAAGCCGGATGTCCGGCCTTAACCCAGAGAAGGAGGAAACATGCAGAACCTTAACACCCGTCCGGCGACCCGTAAGGTCGGGCAGAGCACCGAAATCGTGAAGCTGCTGCGCATTCAGGCCAGCGACACCCACGTAGTCGAGTTTGACAACGTGGACACCCGATTTAATGACTGCAACAACTGGCAGGTTATGGCAGGAGGCAAACGCGTCCTGTTCAGCAACCGCATGTATGAGCGTTTTTCAGATGTGAAATCGGGGATCGTGGCAACGATCAACGTGTGTGAAAACAGCGGCAGCGTAACGGATAAAGCGATGCTGGAAGGGGCAAAAGTCATGATGCAGGTTCTTGATGGCTATCCGTCCTTTGCAGCACTGGCAGCACACCCGAAACGCATTACCGGTTAACCGGGTGCCGTGACCGGAGGGCAATCCGGCCACGGCTAACCACAACTATCACTGAGAGGTAAAAATCATGGTCGCCACCAATACTACGGCAAAAAAACCAGCTAAGACCACCCGTCAGACAAAATCTGCGGAAAAAATCGCGCAGTCTACCGAGCAGAAGCTCGTCCAGCTGCTCGCTGATACGCCTGTGCAAATCTTCCCGTACTCCCGCCTGTCACACACGGGCTTAAACACGCGCATCATTCCGCATACCGATCAGGAAGTGGAAGAGATGGCAGACAGCATTCAGGCAATGGGCATCCTCCAGAACCTGATCGGTGCAGAACTGCCGGACGGTACGATCGGCATTGTCGGCGGGGAAGGTCGTCGCAGAGGCACAGGCATTCTGGTGATGCGCGGTGTGCTCGATGCAGACACGCCGTTTGTTCCGGTGAAAGTCCTGCCCGTTGAGATGGCTGTGGCGGCCTCGATGATCGAGAACGGTCGACGTAAAAACATGCATCCCGCCGAGCAGATTATCGGTTTTCGTACTCTTCAGCAGGAAGGTAAAACGGCCTCTCAGATCGGCGCACTGATGGGCTATCACCCGCGCCACGTTCAGCGCTGCCTGAAACTGGCGAATCTTGCCCCCTCCCTGCTGGATGCGCTGGCGCGGGATGAAATCTCCCTTGAACAGTGTGAAGTCCTGACACTTGCTGATACCCATGAGCGTCAGGAGCAGGTCTGGAAAGAGGCTGTTGAACAGTGGCGCGATCCAGCCGTACAGACCCTGCGCAAAATGGTGACTGACGACAAGATGGCCATCAGTCACCCGATGTTTGAGTATGTGGGCGAGGAAGCCTATACCGCCGCTGGCGGTACGCTGACCGCCGACCTGTTCAGCGACAGGGACAGCACCTTTGCCGATGCTGCGCTGGTGAAATCTCTGTTGGCTGGCAAGCTCACCGTGCTCGCCGCCCGTGTTAAGCAGGAGCAGGGCTGGGGCTGGGCTGAGTTCCGTATGACGGAACTCAGCTTCAGCGGTGAGGACAGTGAACTGTACCGTTTTGCCATGCCGAAAGCTGTCCTGACGGAAGAAGAACAGAAGCGCGTCAGCGAGCTGGAAGAACAAAGGGACGCCACTGAAACCTGCGATGACGAATACGAGCTTCAGCAGCAGATCGATGACATTTACTGCGAGGCAGAGTATCGCGAAGCCACGCCGGAATTTCGCGCCGCCCACGGTATCTGGGTGTCATGGGATGGTAACAATTTTCGGGTTCAGCCCGGTATCCGTAAGCTGACCGACGAAGACCGGGCAGAAGAAGAACAGGCGCGTCAGGAACGTGAAAAGAACGTGATCAGATACACCACGCCAGACATTCCCGCTGACGGCTATCCGGCAACGCTGGTTAAGGCCATGTCAGCCGAACGTACTCTGGCCGTTCAGGCGGAACTGGCGGGTCGTCCTGACGTGTCGGTGGCGCTGCTGACGTGGACGCTGTGTCTTGCGCTATTTGATCGCACACACGGCAAGCGCAGCCAACCGCTGAAAGCCTCCGTGTCCTCGAACCAGTATCACCTTGCATCACTGGCTCCATCCGGTGAAGAAGGGAAGGCGCTGACGGCGCTCAATGCACAGAAAAAAGCGCTTCAGGCAACGCTGCCCGAAAACTGGCATCTCGATTTCACCTGGCTGCTGTCATGGTCAGCAGAGCAGGTGAACACCCTGCTGGGATTCTGTGCTGCGCACGGTATCAACGGTATTCAGGAGCGTATGTATAACCATACGCAGAAAAGCGAACTGGACGGGCTGGAAGCAGCGCTGGACTTTGACCTGCGCAAATGGTGGCAGCCGGATGCCGAGAGCTACTTCGGTAAGCTCACGATTTCCCAGATTGGCAAAGCCTATGAAGAAGCCGGACTCAGCGCCCGTGCGGGTGAAGTTGTGAAGCTCAGGCGCCGCGATGCGGCGAAGGCCGCCGAGCAGGATCTGAATGCTCAGGGCTGGCTGCCTGACTGGATGGTGCGCACAGCGCCAGCCGCTGAGGCTGAAGAAGCCACCGAAACCGACGCTGATACCACTGACCACGCTGCTTAATTCCGGAGGCCGCCGCCTTCGGGCGGCGGGAACAGACATGACCATGCAATATGACCTGAACCGAATCAACACCCTGACCGCATCCGACCTGGAGTTTATCCGTCAGCAGGGCGAGGACGCGCGCCGCGCCCTCAGCGATGCCGTGACCGGCCTTCTGTCGACACCTGAAGGATGGTGCGTCTGCGCCGAGTTCCGCACCGAGTTCGGCGGCTTCTTCCCTGTCCAGTGCCGCTTCAGCGCGGACGGCAGCGATGACTGGCATCTGTGCGTGTGCAGCCCCGGCGAAGTCTCGCCTTACTGGATTCTGGTGCTGCTCTCCTCCGGTGGTGAAGTGGTGCGTACCCTTTACCAGAGCGACACGCTCCAGCCTGACCGGATAAACCAGCTGATCGCGCAGCTGGCAGGTATGCGCCGCTTTAACTGCACAGCCAGCACCGTGGTGAACCTGATGAGCGTGGAGGTGACAGCATGATCCCGTCCTCACACGCGCTCGTTTCCCTGAAGCCCGCCCGTCAGGCTGCAATACAGGCTATCAGCCATGTTGAGTCTGCCCGCGAACGCGGCGCACGACTTCCCGCCATGCCGTATGTGCGTACTTTTCTGCGCCTTCTCACGGGCAGCGGGCGTCTCAACGCCACGGTGGCCAATAAAATACCTGGTCTGCACTGGGTGCCAAATAACCGTCATTCGAACCTGAAACAGGTCGAGGAGGCGCTTAACACGATGATCGCCACCAGTGGCGAAGCCTGCCCGCTGCCGCTCACAATTGACGTACAGGCCGAACTGTTTCCTGAGGTCATGCACACCCGCACGGGTCGACGACTGCACAGGTCCGGCATTAAGACCACGCGTCAGATGCGCCGCCAGTCTCGTGAGTACGAACAGCGCTGGAAAATGCGCCAGAACCTGCTGGAGCAGGCGAAAATCGACCTGAATTTTCAGTCACCGGAAACCGTCTGCACCTGGTACACCCGGTGGAGCGACGAGTTTGACGCGGCAGAGCTTGCCGGACCGTTCTGGCGCTGGCAGTCGCGGTTCGCGTCGCTGAAGGAACTTGACTGGCTTCGCATCAGCGGTGAACCGCTGTATGCAGTCATGTACGAAATTCCGTTTATTGTCCGGGAAACAGCTAAGCATGTTCGTGTCGCTGAACGCTGGCAGGTGCCAAATAAGCTGGCTGACCGGAGCGGTGTATGAAGTGGCGCTATTCCCTTCGCTGGAAGTTGCCGCACAAGCCCTGCCCTGGTCCACTGGAACTGGTTTCAGTTGTCGTGGAGGCAGGGCAGGCGGCACCTGAAGAGGTGATGGCACGCTGGGTTGCTGGCTCAGGTTACGCTGTGTGCGTGGATTTTCTCGGTCAGAAACAGATCAAGCGGTGGAGCGATGAACGGAAAGCAGCGGTGAGAAGGCGCAACTTGCAGGCACGAATTAATCGCGTTGCCCCTTTGTTTGCCGATGAGTTAATCGAGCGGGAGCTGGCAGCGCGTCCGGCGTATTTTGATGGCAAGTCCGTCCGGTGAGTCAGATATAATGCTGTCTGACTGCTCAGACAAAACATATAAGGAAAGCAGAATTATGAGGTACTGGTTGCTCGTTATCTTACTGAACGTGCTGTTCTATTTAATCGTTAAGCATGCTGCGCCAGAATGGCATGGTACGCCTGGTTATTATGCAGGCCAGATCATCTGCACACTAATAGCTCTGGTCATCACATGGCGTGATCCGCCTGGCTGGTTAGATGAAATCCTGCTCGGCGTAATGAAATACGGCGTTCTGAGTGCCGGGATTATCTTCTTTGTCTGGGGTGTCGGGTACAAGCTGGCATTCTGGGGGCAGGGTAATTCTGATGCCGTATTTGCAAGTGCCGGGGACGTGATTTTGCCCAATCTTGCGCTGGTCACGGGCGTAGTGATCGCGGGATGGGGATACGTGAGATATTTCAGGCGCTAAGCAGCATAAAGCGTGGATATACCTGGTAAGAAATAGCACCTGCCCGGTATAATCGACGTGGCGCTTGAGGCTTTTTGCCTCATGACGTGAAGGTGGTTTGTTGCCGTGTTGTGTGGCAGAAAGCAGAAAGCCCCGTAGTTAATTTTCATTAACCCATGAACTGCACCCATTTAGTTGGACTCTCAAATTGGAGAGTCCCATGTCCAGACGTAAGTATACCTTTGAAGAGCGCCTTGAAGTCGTTATGCACTATTTTGCTAGCGATGAGGGCTATCGTTTAACCTCCGCTCGATTCAATGTACCCAGAACCCAGGTTAGAATCTGGGTTGCCGCCTATGATACACATGGAGAAGAGGGACTAAGGCCCAGGGATAAAGGCGTATCAATTGATCCGGACATACGAGTTGAAGCAGTGAAAGCAGTGCTTTCAGGTCAGATTTCCCAGAATCAGGTGGCCACAAAATTCAATCTTGCAGGTGCTGCGTCTGTAGGCAAGTGGATGAAAGTATTCAAGGAGCATGGGGAAGAGGGGCTTCGCTCACTCAAGATAGGTAAAAAAAGGGCTCCTCATATGACTGAAAACCCTGAAGCTGCAGAAGCCACACTGGAACGCTCGCGAGCACAAAGGATTCACGAGCTGGAAAAGAGAATAAAGTTTCTTGAGTTACGGATACTTTACCTGCAAAAGTTGAAAGCCTTAGTTCAGTAAGAGACAAGGTCAGAGTTGTAAATGAACTGAGGCAGTTTTACCCACTAGAACAATTGCTCAGTATGGCCAGGATACCTAGGAGCACGTTTTACTACCATCTTAAAGCACTTAAGTCGGCAGGAAAATACGATGAAATAAACCTCAGAATTAAAGAGATATATGATGAAAATCAGGGACGCTATGGCTACCGTCGTATAACTCTGGCTCTCAGAAGAGAAGTGGGCGTGATCAACCACAAAGTCGTTCAGCGCTTAATGAACGGGCTTGATCTCAAAGCAGCTATCAGGGTTAAACGCTACAGTTCATGGCGTGGCGAGCGAGGTTGTACGGCTGACAACATCTTACAGCGAAATTTTAAAGCCAGCAGACCTAACGAAAAATGGGTCACCGATGTCACTGAATTTGCCGTCAATGGTCGAAAACTCTATCTTTCACCCATCATCGACCTCTTCAATAACGAAGTAATTTCCTTCAGTATTTCAGAGCGCCCAACAATGCCAATGATTGATGATATGCTCATTAAGGCATTTGCCAGGCTGGATGCGGACAGCGCTCCTGTTCTTCACTCAGATCAGGGCTGGCAATACCGTCATAGATGGTATCAGTATCAGTTGCGAGAGTTCGGTGTCTTACAGAGCATGTCCAGAAAAGGAAACTGTCTGGATAATGCCTGTGCTGAATGTTTTTTCGGAACGTTAAAGTCAGAATGCTTCTATACCAATAAATTCAATGATCTTCATGAACTTAAGAAAGCCATTGAAGATTACATTCGGTATTACAACACCAGACGAATCAGCCTCAAGTTAAATGGTCTTAGTCCCGTTGAATACAGACTTAAATCTTACCCATTGAGGATTTAGCCACGCTAACGACACTGCATTTTGTTGAGTTTGTCACTCAGCAGTATCACTTGAGCAGAGGTTTCAATAGCGCAAATGTCAGTGCGCTATTGCGGGATTTAGTGGTGTTTTTTCAGATTAAAGTTGGGCTAATCAGCACTGAAAGTTAGCAAAACGTGCTTCCCGTAAAAATTTTACAAAACTTTTTACGCTGAAAACATGCCTCAAATTCGCAACAGGAAGCCCGCTGCGCGATTTTTCGTTACATGTAACGCCGATTGCAGTTCAACAGTAAAAAACGGTTGTTGGGGGTTTTGGTTGCGAACTGCAGGCTGTTAAAACGCATTCCTGCACAGAAGAATTGTCATGAATAGCTATGAATAGCAGTGACCTTGCAGGTAAAGGTCAGGTTCATTACTATTCACTCATCGATACTGACCGGAACCATTCAACACGAATATGTTGATGGGGTATTGATGTCGGAGAACAATCTCCCCCAGCCTAAGAGCGGGATACCCAAAGACAGAGACCGGACCCCAACAAGAGTGGATAACATCGATGGTCTACTCTGGTGAAAAGGCGCTGATATCAGCGCCTTTTTGCTTTTCTGGATGTGTAAACCGTCTGTCCGTTCAGTCGAAGATGTGCAACATACGAAAACTTCATTGGCTTACTCTTTGGAATGGAGTGTCGCCCCCATTGATGGACTTCGTATGCAGAGACGACATACAGCTTCAACCCGTTAGGGTGACTGTTGTCCTTGCGAAGGTCAAAGAAGATCGCATAATCATTAACCTCCATATAGTGATACATCTCGTTGTTGCCCTTATTGATATGAGGAACAACATAGGAGGACAGCAGATTTGTTGAAAGCATCTTCGGTAAGTTAAGGCTGGCCGCATATCTGTCTGCACAGAAAAATCGATCAGGTGGGATTTCCGGCCCGTTCCCTTTTTGATCAGAAAACACATGATTACTGTAGTTAATGGTGATCTGAACAGGGTCAGGAATATTGGCAATATCAGCCATAAACGTAAAAGGCGCCAGATGCTTCATGCAGTAACTTTTTCCATCAAAGGAAAGATTTTTATGTGCGCCTTTCACTTGTATCCCTTACAAATCCAATGGAGCTGGAATAATACCATATCCCCACCAACCGGGGGTGCGCCGGAGTTGTAAAAGATATGTATACTGTTTGCGCTTAGCCTGGCTCTCTTCCTGGCACCTGACCCAGCGCAAAAATGGCTGACTTTTTACCTCGTCAGAGCTTTTCCTGATTTACTCGCTCTGAGAGGGCCTGGTGACTCTCTTTTCGTTCAGAGTAACGGTCGGCGAGATAACCGGTATGTCCTTTAAGCAGTAACGTAATCTTAAACAACTCTTCGGCGACATCGACGATACGATCGTACCAGGAAGAAGGTTTCATTCTTCCGCTTTCATCGAATTCCTGCCATGCCTTTGCCACTGAGGACTGGTTAGGGATAGTGAACATCCGCATCCACCTTCCCAGAATGCGCATCTGGTTCACTGCATTGAAAGACTGAGAACCGCCGCAAACCTGCATCAATGCGAGGGTTTTTCCCTGGGATGGACGAACTGCACCTTCGCTCAGTGGTATCCAGTCGATTTGCGCCTTCATTATCGCGCTCATTGCTCCATGCCGCTCCGGAGAACTCCACACCATCCCGTCACACCATCTGACAAGCTCGCGCAGTTCGGTGACCTTAGGATGCGTATCAGGGGCGTCATCCGGCAATGGCAAACCTGAGGGATTAAACAGTTTGACCTCTGCCCCCATCGCCGTCAGCAGACGCCCTGCTTCCTCTGCTGCGTAGCGGCTGTAGGAGCGCTCTCTTACCGATCCATACAGAATTAAAATTCGTGGTGACTGCTGCATATGCAGACGCTCATGAATATGTTTATCAAAATATTCGGGGGTCAGAGCGGGAAATTGTTCCATTTTTCTACTCCATGGATAATGGATGATTTTAAAACCAACATATATGATTTATCATATGCGTATGATACATGGAATGGAGTGAAAAATGCTACAGCCTGTCCAGCTTTTCAAAATCCTTTCGGATGAAACAAGACTCGCTATTGTCATGCTACTCAGGGAGTCTGGAGAGCTTTGCGTTTGCGATATTTGTGCAGTCACTTCTGAGTCTCAGCCTAAAATATCGCGTCACATGGCCATCTTACGTGAAGCCGAGCTGGTTATTGATCGTCGAGAAGGCAAATGGGTCCACTATCGTCTGTCTCCCCACATTCCCGCATGGGCATCAGAGATAATCACAACATCCTGGCAGTCCCTGCGGGAGGACGTACGCGAATGGCTGGCAAATTCCGCCTGCACTTCATGTTGAGGTAATCAAACATATACACATAATCATATATTAACGGAGTCTAAAATGCTTTTGGCAGGGAGTATTTTTTTATTGACGCTAGTCTTGGTCATCTGGCAGCCCAGAGGACTTAGTATTGGCTGGAGCGCAAGTATCGGTGCTGTATTGGCACTAGGAACAGGCGTCATCCACATCGATGATATCCCCATTGTCTGGAATATCGTCTGGAATGCGACAGCTGCATTTATAGCGGTAATCATCATCAGTCTGCTGCTCGATGAATCCGGTTTCTTCGAATGGGCTGCGCTGCATGTCGCACGCTGGGGCCACGGACGTGGTCGCTTACTGTTTACCTGGATTGTCCTGCTTGGTGCTGCTGTTGCTGCGTTGTTTGCTAACGACGGCGCAGCTCTGATCCTGACGCCGATTGTGATTGCGATGCTGCTCGCTCTGGGATTCAGCCGGGGCACAACACTGGCCTTTGTCATGGCCGCAGGGTTTATCGCTGATACCGCCAGTTTACCGCTGATTGTCTCTAACTTGGTGAATATTGTCTCGGCGGATTTCTTCGGTCTGGGCTTTACGCCATACGCCTCCGTTATGGTACCAGTGAATTTGGCTGCAATTGCTGGCACGCTGATTATGCTTCATCTCTTTTTCCGCCGGGATATCCCCACGGCATATGACGTTTCACTACTGAAGGTGCCTGCTAGTGCGATCAAGGACCCGGCAACTTTCAGGGCGGGCTGGATTGTTCTGTTGTTTCTGCTGGTCGGGTTCTTTGCGCTGGAGCCGCTGGGGATCCCCGTCAGCGCGATAGCAGCAACAGGCGCAGTTGCTTTGTTCGTGGTAGCGAAAAGAGGCCATGCCATTAACACCGGTAAAGTGCTACGCGGAGCACCATGGCAGATCGTGATTTTCTCGTTGGGTATGTACATGGTTGTTTATGGCCTCCGCAATGCCGGACTCACAGAGTACCTGTCTGAAGTGCTTAACCTACTGGCGGATAAAGGGTTATGGGCTTCCACGTTCGGCACAGGCTTCCTGACGGCATTTCTGTCTTCGGCGATGAACAACATGCCGACTGTGCTGATTGGAGCACTGTCAATCGACGGGAGTACAGCGACCGGCATCGTCAAAGAGGCGATGATTTATGCCAATGTTATTGGCTGTGATTTAGGTCCGAAAATCACCCCGATCGGCAGCCTGGCCACCCTGCTGTGGCTGCATGTATTGGCACAGAAAAACATGACCATCACATGGGGATATTACTTCCGTACCGGCATTATCATGACGCTGCCTGTACTGTGTATCACTCTGGCCGCGCTAGCGTGGCGGCTCTCTGTCACTTTGTAATGAGATACCGATATGAGCAACATCACCATCTATCACAACCCGGCCTGCGGTACTTCACGCAACACGCTGGAGATGATCCGTAACAGCGGTAATGAGCCTACAATTATTTATTATCTTGATACTCCCCCGTCAAAGGATGAGCTTATTAAGTTGATTGCCGATATGGGCATTTCGGTACGGTCATTGCTGAGAAAGAATGTTGAGCCTTATGAGCAACTAAGTCTCGCTGAAGACAAGTATACCGATGAGCAGTTGATAGGTTTTATGGTTAAGTATCCTATACTTATCAATCGCCCAATCGTCGTGACACCGATTGGTACCAGATTATGCCGTCCTTCTGAGGTGGTTTTGGATATTATTCCTGAACCTCAGAAAGGCTCTTTCACGAAAGAAGATGGTGAAAAGGTCATTGATGAAAAAGGGAGGCGGATTAAGTAGGGAAAAGCAGTGGGATGGATAATTCAGCTACTCTTTGCATTATTTAACGTTTTCTTGAAACAAAAAAGAGTCCATATATTTATGGACTCTTTCTGTGAAGCCTCGGTAATTCTGTCCAACTTTTTGGGGTCAGTACAACCCGAGGCTTAATCTGTATGCCTAGACAACATCAGATTAGCCGCTTACCTGCCGAAAGGCAAGGAGAAGTCAGCTATGAAACTGCCACGAAGTACCCTGCTCTTGTGTGTGTTGATAGTGTGTCTCACACTGCTGATATTCACTTACCTGACACGGAAATCGCTCTGCGAAATCCGTTACAGGGACACGAACAGGGAGGTGGCGGCTTTTATGGCCTACGAATCCGGTAAGTAAGCTACCTGAAGGCGGGGGAAACCCCGCCTTTTCAGGAGCTGAGTTGGTCTGACATGCCTGAAGCGCCTTTATGAAGGGGTTGCCGGTTTACCGGTAGCCCCTTTTTCCATCCCGAAGGGTGCAGTCGCATGCATGAACAACCCGGAAGGTCTGTTCCCCTGCGGGGAACGGGGGAAGGGGGACGCGCCTTCGGCGCTGCCCCTCTGCTCCCTCCGCCTTGTCCACACTCCAGCCTTTCCCGCCTGATTTTGCTGAAGTCAGCGCGCCATGAGTTACCTGCCTGTGCCTGGCATCAGCCTGGTTTTCCCTGTGTTCTTCATTCCGGGCATCATATACGGCGTCCTGCTGGTTAACTTTCTCAGCTGCAGCTCCGTGGCTATAACCCGAAAACAGGGCAGGGCGATGGCCCCCTTCGGCTCCCGGCCAGCGCTGCTGTCCGGTCGTCGAGCCCCACTCCGCCAGGGCGGCTGCTGCGCACCCGCCAGGCTCCGCCGAACCCCTCCGGGTTTCGGGCCATACGGCTAGGGTCTGATGGCGAAGGTCAGGGGCTGCGGCTTCTCCGGCCGTGCCGTCCGGAACGCCTTCACCGCGCCGGCTGATGCCGTCGCTTTAATGGCGCCACGCCGTTCCGACGTGTCGGGTGTGTGCATCCTGTTCCCCCGGTGAAGCCATCCCCCGTGTGTCCTCACGCGGAGGGCTGCTTGTAGCACCGTCGGGTCGTCATCCAAGGGGTGAAATGCACTCCGCCAAAACTTTTTGCGTGCCGCAAAAACTTTAGTCTCCGCCCCTTTCCTTCCTCCCTTCGCCGTTGCTCCTTTGCCCTTTGCCGCGAGAGAACTCACCAGGGAGATGGACAACCATCACCACAGGAGAAAACCAGGATGCACACACGAAACGTCAACGTCAAAACCGCCGCTCAAGAATCTACCGGAAGATGTGATTCAAACCTCACAACGTCCCAGTTCACGGATCTGTTTTGCTGGGTCCTGGCAGCAACGGAAGGGGAGCCACAACCGGCAATTTTTACGCCGCCAGAGAATGCCACTGAGTTGACGTTAATAAATGACGAATGCCCGGATTATATCTCTGTCTGGGTTGTAGATGGTCGCCCGGTGGCAGCTGCAATGCCGCTGGATAATTTTCACCGCGTTATTTCTTCATCTCTAACTAAATAATCAGGAGTAAATAAAAATGGTCAGTTTCGCAAGCCGTTATCGTATGCCTACCTCGATCCGTAAAGACCGTCCGCTGACGAATGATGAATTACAGCGCATCGTTCCCAGCGCTTTCTCATCGGATAAACACGATTCACGCTCTGAACGTTATACGTATATACCGACCATTAACATTCTTGATCGCTTACGTGATGAAGGTTTTCAGCCATATTATGCAACTCAGTCACGTACACGTGACCAGGATAAACGCGACTTTACAAAGCATATGCTTCGCCTGCGCCGTCATGACCAGATTAACGGAAAAGAAGTACCGGAAATTATTCTGCTGAATAGCCATGATGGTTCAAGCAGCTATAAAATGATCCCCGGTATGTTCCGTCAGGTTTGCAGTAATGGTCTGGTTGCATGGAAGGATTTTGGTGAAATCCGCGTACCCCACAAAGGGGATATTGTCGGGCAGGTAATTGAAGGCGCTTACACGGTGCTGAAAACATTTGACGCGGTTGATGAAAATATTGACCTCATGAAAAGCATTCAGCTCACTTTGCCTGAGCAGCGCCTTTTTGGTGCGACCGCCCTGGAACTTAAATACGATGGAAAACCAGCGCCGATTACACCGGAGCAAATTATTAACCCTCGCCGTGTGCTCGACAGAGGCCAGGATTTATGGACCACGTTTAACGTGGTGCAGGAAAATGTGATCCGTGGGGGAATTCGTGGCAGAACGGAAAAAGGGAAGATGACCAGAACGCGGGAAGTCACCGGAATAGATGGTGACATCAAATTAAATCAGGTGCTCTGGAAAATGGCTGAGGAGTTTGCAAAGCTGAAGGCCTGAAAATGAAGCCGCTCAACAGAGCGGCTTTTTACTGCCCGCTGTTAAGCGATGCTGTTTCTGTAGTTTTTATCTCATGCTCCTTTCCCGCAGCTGGCGCGAGACGTTCAGAAAGTAATTTTTTTCTGGCCAGTAATACGCGATATATATTTTTGATATCCTGTGCATAGGCCTTGCGCTGCGCAATGAGCTTTTTGCTCGGCCCCGTATTATACATCCCCACGCTGTCCCAGTTTTTTCCGTATGACCTGAAGTTGTGCGCCAGTACCCATGCACCCGTATAAACGCAGATACATGGATCATTCAGCAGGCGCTCACGGGTAATATTGAAGTTTTTAAGTTTACCGTAATGTGAGCTGTTCACCTGCATCCCACAGACATCTTCTGTCCCATTCCTGTTTGACCCATTTATCGCATCTGGTACCAGATGGCTCTCTTTAATCGAAATTGACATAAGCAGAAGCGGATCAATTTGGTAATCTTTCCCGGCCTGATCAAAGCACATTTGCGGAGCTGCGCCAGCAGATAGTGAAAGAGTCAGCAAAGCAGCAGGCAGTAACGATATTTTCATAGCTTGGCCTTTTAGCGAAATAAACGGGCTCTGGAGAGGCGCTTTAAAAAATACCCCGGCGGATCGTCGTAATCAAGTAAATTCACTACAAACGCGCGTGAGCGCTTTCCTGCGGGGATTTAACACCTGTCCGAAATAAACATGTCAGAGCAGTAGGCGGTATTAACATGCCGCTCTTTACTAACCCTTTAAAACATCACACCCCACGCAAGACTTCGTCTTGCAGATTTTTCCTTTAGTTTCATGATGATGTCTGCAAGAATTTTGCGCATTGTTGGATTAAGACCGTTAAATGTCGCACATACCGACACTACACTATCGTATAATCCTGATACCTGTTAGTGTCGGTATGTCACACATGTATCGTACAATTGTAGATATGCTTTAATTCCATTGAATTATATATCGCACAGTGTCACACTGTCGCACATCCTGGTGCTGGATTGTACTACTGTATAGAGCGTAAATTCACAGCAGTATCAATCCATTGCACCTTTGCACAGCAAACTGATAATCCACCAACAGGCTATATGTAGTGTCGGTTCCGACACTAACTTAAAACAGGTAAGAAATATGGGAAGAGTCGGCATCTACCTTAAAGATAAAATTGAACGTGAAGTTCGTGATATTGTTCAACAAGACCTGCAAAACGGCGCCAATGCTGGAGAAGCAAACATATCAGCCACCTGCAACGAATTAATCAGGCTTGGACTTCTTGTTTATAAGCGCGATGGTGAGGATGGTAACCAGTTTGATATTGAAGGATATCGCAGAGACCTCATAAGAAAAGCAGCCGGCTCACGTGAAGGCACAGTTCTCATTGCAACACTACTCGCTGAAATGTATTTAAAAATGACAGGAAAAGACGGCGAGGGCAGCCTGGAAGATACGCTCGATATGATTATTAGCGGCATAAATACAGCCGAGAACGAAGCGGAAGCAAGGCACTTCATCAACGAAAAAGAATAAATCTGCGAGCCGGACACTCCGGCTCGCATCGATCACTGAGACGATTTTTCATCCCAGGGGAGGTCACTTTTTTCTACCTCTCTTATTTTTTCCTTCAGGAAAACCTCAAACTCCATACAGAGAACTTTAAGTGCCTGAGCATCCTCGTTTTGGTCAAGCAACCTTTCCGTAAAATAACCCAGCGTATTCATCAGGCGGGTGAGCATTTCGTCATTCAGACTACGGTTATGCACCTTCGCCATTGCCCTGATTTCATCAGCAAGATTCTCGGGAATACGCATGCTATATCCGGTTGTTTTCCCCGGAAGCAAAATCCGCTCACCCTCACGCCACATCCACAATTGTTCCTGCTTGAGTGGGGTTTTAACTTCAGCCACAACCTCAGCGGATTCACTATCAAGTAATTTTCCAAGCCACTCCTCGAATCTTACCGCTAGCGCTATGAGCCGCTCACCCTCCGCAGTTTTAATGACTGGCTTACCCGGCTGATAATTTAGCGACAATAAAAGCCTGGCAATAATTTCCTCATTCACACTCCTGTTGCCAGCTCTGGCACATATTCTCAGCTCCATAAGCAAATTATCCGGAGCACGCAATCGCCACTCCACCGCTTCACCTGACTGGAACTTACGCGGACGGCCGCGACCATCCCACATTTTCTCTTTAACTTTCATAGCTATAGATCCCGGAGGCCATTTCCGAACTTTCTGGTCAACAAAGCCTACTCACTTACATATTCGGATAAATCTGAATGATTCCAAAAAGTGTGACATGCGTCACAGTTTTTTTTTTTTAGGGTCATGGAACAATTGCGCCCGCGTAAACAAGCACTTACGCGATTCACTTTTGTTTACTTCGGAGAAAACAAACATGTTAACCAAAGGCAGCGCCCTTAACGTCGGTAAGGGATGGGCGGTAGCGTCTTTATTCCGCAAAGCACGCGAAAATCGCAAAGCTAAATTTTACTTAAAGTCAGCAGGCGCTTTTTTAATTGCACTTATGGTCACTCACCCGGCATTCGCATCTGGTACTGACCTTCTTTCCTCACAAAACACCACGGTTAATTCAACCTTCGGTTCTGGTTCTTCACTGGTTAAATGGTTCTACATCGCCGAAATCATCATGGGCCTGTTTATTTACATTAAGGCCCGCTCACCACTGGTGTTCGTCGGTATCGTTATGGCAATCATCTTTACCCGTGTCGCCTTCGGCATCGCGAGCTAAATGATGAATGGGGAAGGAGATAAATATAACTTCCCGGAAACAATGAACCAGCAGGACCGTTATTTAGGCTTACCGATTGACGAGTTAATTGTTACCGCACCCCTATTAATTTTGGGGGTGCTTAACAACTTGTCACTTGAACTTGGTGTAATCGCGGGAATCCTCTGGTTTATCGTCAGATATCTGAAAAAAGGGCAGGGGTCATACTGGTTGCTTAATTTCTGTTACTGGCACCTGCCATCACTTTTATTCAAAGTAACCTTTCGCCAGATACCTGATTCAAGTTTCCGGCACTGGAGGGCATAGTTTTTCATGAAACTGAATATTAAAGGAGAGCGCGATAAACAACTCCGCTATGCGTTTATTGGTCTTTCAGCTTTAACTTTACTCATGGGCGCAGGGAATGTACTGACAGGGTCACTGGCATGGTATTTCGCCACAACCCAGAAAACCATCACCACGCCGTTAACGTTTAACCGCCCATTTGCATCAGATTCTAAAAGTGTCGATGCGACCGGTCTGACACAGTTCGCCGCTTCCTTTATTTACTGGCGACTCAACGTTACCCCGGAAAACATCGAACATAACCAGAAAATGATTCTTGGATTTGTCCCATCCGCCGAACGGGACGTACTCAAGAAAGCCCTGGACATAGAAACTGAGCGCATCCAGAAAGCGGGCATCACCACCCAGTTCGACACGAAAGAAATTCGCGTCATGGATGATGGCTCCGTGCAGTACAGCGGGGTACTGAAATCCTCCACCACAAACGGCGCAATCATCACGCCACTGAAAGACCAGGAAAAAACCTACCGACTGAAACTGAGTTATGACAACGGTGTGATTAACCTCCACAGCTTTGAAGAACTCAAGCCGGTATCTTCCACTAACTGACAGGACTGCCCATGAAATTTCGCATTTCACCGGCAGCTGCTGCTGTGTTTCTGGCAGCGGGATTATTTACCAGCGGCCTCCGGGCCGCTTCCGCACCCGCAGCCATTCCGTTTGAGAACGACGCCGCCTTTAACGTCACCCTCAGCAACACCAACCCGAGCAAGGTTGTTGTAGACGGAGAACTCATTACCAGCATCAGCGGACCAACCGGTGCGTATGACCAGAGCCAGACCGAGGACGGAGCGCTTATCCTGTCTCCGCTTGTCGGCCAGAACTTCACCCTGTTTATCCAGACTGACCACGGTTCATCGCTGAGCCTGAACGTCAGGCCGCAGCCGGGTAACGGCAAAACACTGCGCTTCACCCCGATGTCACCACCACTTCGCAAGAACGATGATGCGAAGGCATGGGAAGAAGGGCAGACCTATGAAAAAACGCTGGTTGCGCTATCCCGCGCCGTAGTCAATGGTCAGGTGCCGGACGACTACCGGGAATACCCGGTCAGCCGCATGCCGGCTTACACACCCGCCAGTGATGTACGCCTGACGCCTGAACGCCAGTTTGTGGGCAACCACCTGCGGGTTGTTCGCTTCCGGATGAGCAACCCGGGCAGCATCACCCGCAGCCTCCGCGAGCGCGATTTCTGGCGCAAGGGCGTCCGGGCCGTAATGCTGTCGCAGAATCAGCTCTACGCTGGCGGCGAAGGCTATGCCTGGATTGTGTTTTCAGATGACGGAGACGCCCGCCCATGACCATAAGCCTGAATGAAAACCTGAAAACCCGCCGCAAGCAGCTGGCCATCCTGGCCGCCGTCATCATTGGCGGCGCAGCTGCAGCAGGCGGCGTAATGTGGTACGGGCAATACCAGCAAAAACAAAAGCAACCCGCACCGGTTGCAACACCAAACCTGACCGGCGTTGTGACCGCGACGTTTAACGAGCAGGTCAACGATGCCGCGCTGACACAGCAGCAGGCAAAGACCTCCGCTCTTGAGCAAAACCTTGCCACGCTTGCCCAGCAGTTTGCGCAGAACAAGCTCACAACCGACCAGAAGCTCGCCGAGAAGGACGCTGAAATTCAGCGCCTGAATGACCAGCTTACGAAAGCCCCCGGCAGCAACCAGACCACTGGCCAGCAGACACCACCTGCAGGTACGAACGGAACACCACTCCCAGGTCCCGTTGCTGCCGGCCAGGCCCGACCACCCGAATACTATGTGACCCCCGCAGGTGCACCGGCCGCCACTGGTGTGAATATGGGGCAGGGCGCAGCGTTCTATCCGGGCGGCTCTGGCCAGCGCATGACAGGCGGTCTCTCGACAACAAAGTTCAGCTACGACAGCCTGAAGAAAAGGCCAACCAAACTCCCCTGGATTCCATCCGGCTCATTCTCTGATGCTGTTCTGATTGAAGGTGCCGACGCGAACGCCAGCGTCACCGGCCAGCAGAATACCAGCCCTGTTACCATTCGCCTGCAGGGCAACATTCAGATGCCCAACAACAAGGAGTTCAACGCTGACGGCTGCTTTATTGTGGGTGAGATGTGGGGCGATACCAGGAGCTGCAGGACCCTGGCAGCGCTTATCTCTGGCAGCTTCGCTGCATCGGTAACTGCCGTATCTGGCAGGATGAAAGCCACTCTCCGGTGACCCAACTCCTGAACCCCCGCCAGATTCAGTGGATTCAGAAACAGGCACGGGATAAGACCGTCATAACCGTTAACGGGCTGGCAGCCCTTAAGGAGCTGCAATGAACATAATGTCCAGACGCCTTATGGCAGCAGGCCTGACCGCAGGGCTACTGCTCAGCACCTTAACTGCGCATGCCGGTAAAAGCCCGGGTTCTGGCTCAAGGTCTTTCAGCTCGTCCTCAACCAAAGGCTCTGCTGTACGAAGTTCCCCGCGACCGTCGACGTCAGGACCGGTCACGTATAAAAGCGCTGTACCCGTGACGCCGGTCAACCGCTTCAACTCGCGGACACCTGAAAAAACCGGCAGCTACCGTTCTGTTTTGTCTCAATCGCAAACCCTTCCTTCAGAAAAGCTGCAGACAGTTATTCGGGAGAAAGAACGAAGCGGACCGGGCTGGATGGGAACCGCGGTGCTGGTCTGGTTATTGAGTCAGCACGACCTTTCCTCCTCTGATAAGGAGTGGGTAAATCAACAAATTGCGCAGGCGAAAAAAGAGAACCAGCAGATTCCGCCACCGCCTCCAGAACTGTCAGATGTGGCATTCAACTGGAGCTATCCATCTGCGTTTAAACCAGGGGAAAAAGCGCTGATCGCCGTTAGTGCAACACAGGGCATTGCCGGTAAATCAGTCCCTGTTACCTGTGTAATGAAAGGCTCTTACGGCGTTAAGGACGGTGAAATCACCCGGATGGAATGGACGCCCGATAAGGCCATGACAGCCGTGATGCGCTGTGAGGCCGGCGGGTTGAGTGACTTACGTATCTTTAGCGCAGGAGATATGAAATGACAGCGACTGCCAGAAAATTTTCACTGTGATTCAGAGCAACTGCAAATAATCGAAACTGAGTATTACCCCTCCCTTAATACCCCTTAAATTAAAACCGGAGTTACCCCATGAAAAATCTACTGGGTGCTGCACTGCTGTGCAGCGCACTGACCGGCTGCGCCGGTCTCAATTCTGATTTCGACTGCAACAAGACCGCGACCGACCAGTGCCTGACTACCGGTGAGGCCAACAAGCTGGCCGCTCAGGGTAAAAGTCTGGATGACCTGACGGCAGAGAAAACCGCAAAAAAGCCTGCGGGTGAAACCCTGCCGGCACTGCGCAATTCAGCACCGGTCGTGAATCCCTTCCGTCCTGTCTCCGCCGCAGCAACCGGAACCAGCGCCGCTAAGCCTGCTGCATCGCGCCCTCTGACCACTGCGCCGGCGAAATCGTCTGGCTCGCTGGTCATGCCGCTGGCCACATCCAGTCATGCGACCCCTGTGCCGGTTAACACTGCAGGCCGCGTTCCGGTTCAGCGTATTCCTGACGCCACGCAGCGCCTGTGGATTGCACCCTGGGTGGACACGGACGACAACTTTCATCAGCCGGCTGTGGTCGAGTTCGTGAAAAACAAATCCCACTGGGATGAGAGCTACCGCATCATCGGGGAGGGCGGGGAATGAGCAGCCACCACGTTTCCGGCAAGAACGGCGTCGATCATCTGGTGAAATCATTCATCCATACACGTAAAGGAACGGCGCAAATCACCGCCACACAGTCAATCGATACCGACGATGAAACGCTGGCCGTTCTGAGCGTGAGCTGTGACTGGCAGATTAAGACCGCCGGTGATACACCGCACACCGGCCAGATGAACGAAGAGAAGCTGCGTCGCCTGGAGTTGATCCGGGCCGCTGCGGAGGGCTGAAAATGAGTTTTGTCGACAGCCTGATGGATATGCTGAAAAACGGGAAAGAGGAAGACGGGGCAGCAATGGCCCGCAACAACCTTTCCCAGACCTGGGACTACCCGTCCCTGGTCGCTGCGCTGCCGTACCGGTATTACGACGACAAGAATGAAATTTTCGTCAACGCCGGCTCTGCGGGCTTCATTATGGAGGCCGCCCCGCTTCCTGGTGCGAACGAGCAGGTGATGGCCGCGCTCGATGACATGCTGCGTAAGAAGCTTCCCCGCCAGACCCCTGTGACCGTCATTATGCTGGCCAGCAAGTGTGTCGGGGAACGTATCGATCGCGGCGTGAGTAACGACATGTGGAAAGGGGGGATGTCCGGCTGGCCATCTCGCAGCTCAGCGACAGTAAAACGCGCTTCACCTTTGGCGAGCTGATGATGACCACCGCTGAGCTGAGTGAACGGCTGCCGGAGATTAAGGATATTCGTGTGGCCATCGATGCGGCGCTGAAGGACGGCATGATTGTGCCGCTGGACAGTGAGAAAGGGGTTTTCACCTCCCGTATTCACCTGCTGGATGAACTCTCGATCCAGGCGCTGAGTCAGGAGCATCTCAAATCCACAAAAGTCGTCAGTTTCACTCGCCCGGAGCAGTACGCGCCGGCGGCGCTTGAAGTTGTGGAGAAGGACGCCCTGGTTCTGATGAATGCCCCGTCAGGCGTGGCGGGCATCCGTGACCTGACCACGCAGCTGGCCGGTATTGCCGGCGCGAACGGTCGTGACGTGCAGGTGCTGGCCAGCTCTGCCGAGCGCGCCATTTCGCTGGCGAAATCCGACGATTTGCGGGAACGGATTATCAGCCGGCAGCATGTTCTGAGCGGTGATTTCCACCTGAAACCCCAGAGCACGCTGATTATCGAAGGGGCAGAGCGTCTGGGATTAAAGGAGACGCTGGTTCTGCTGGGCGAAGCGCGCGCGCAGGACGCACAGCTGGTCTTTCTCGACAGTGCCGGACGGCAGGCGAACGGTAACGCCATGTCCGTTCTGGAGTCCGCGGGGGTTGCTCGCACCCGCCGCACGGAGCCTGCGCCCGGGCTTGAGGCCGAAGTGGTCAGTATTCCGAACAAACGCGACCGTTACGAGGCGCTGGCCAACCGGTTTGCAGAGCTGAGCGGAGGAACTGATAACGTCACCGCCGTCGTGGTCGGCAAACGTGAACAGGCGCAGCTGACGGGCCTGGTACGTGAGGCGCTGCAGAACGCAGGGCAGCTGGGGCGTGACGGCGTGGAGATAGAGGCCCGGCAGCCGGTGTGGCTCGACAGCAAAACGCGCCGCATGCCAGGTTCGTACCGTCCCGGCATGGTGCTTGAAGATCGCACGGACGCAAAAGAGCGTAAGTCCTATGTAATTGACCGGGTGCATGAGGACACGCGAGTCCTCTCGCTCATCGACGGGGATGGCGTGCTGACCCGGATGAACATCGGTGATATCAGCGCTGACTGGCGTCTCTTCAGCCGTGAAACCCTCAGCGTGGCCACCGGCGAAAAACTGCTGTCCGTGGCGGGCGACCGCGAGCACAGCCTGAAGGCCAAAGATCGTCTTGAGGTGACCGGGATAAGTGAAAAGGGGATTGAGGTTAAACGGGGGGAAGACACACTGACGCTGCCAAAAGACCAGCCGCTCTATCTGTCACATGCTTACGTGACAGCGCCGGGCGGACGGGATAACGACGCCGGCGTGGTGCTGGCCGCGCTCAACAGCCGCGACATATCGACCCAGACCATGAACTCGCTGGCACAGAGTGGCCACCGGGCGGAAGTGTTCACCGCCGAAGTGCAGGACCGGGCTGAAGCCCGGCTGCAGCGCATGAAGACCAATGCCTCTCCCGTGCAGCTGGTCAGAAACCTGAGCGGTCACCAGGACGTCAGTCAGGCGGTTGATTCACTGCATCACAGCGTCCGGACGGATGCGGGTCTGGCCGTGTGGCGTGCCATTAACGACCAGCGCACCGTGGTGATCAGCGAGCTTAAGCTGGCGACGGAAGCGCAGAAATATCATCCCGACCTCGAAGCCATCGGGAATGAAATTGGCGCGATGATTAAAAATGGCGAGCTGTTGTCCGTATCCGCAGGGGGAGAGCCGGTACTGGTGTCCCGGTCCACCTGGGAGATGGAGAAAGCCATTCTGCGCGTGGTGGAGGAAGGGAAAGGTACGCAGCAGCCGTTGCTGGAACAGGTACCGGAGGCCGTGCTGAACGGACTCACCGATGGCCAGAAAAAGTCGACCACCCTGGTGCTGGGTACCACGGATCAGTTTATCGGGATTCAGGGCTATGCCGGCGTGGGGAAAACCACGCAGCTGAAGGCGGTGATATCTGCACTGGAGACCCTACCGGCGGACGTTCGTCCGGTGATGACGGGGCTTGCTCCTACGCACCAGGCGGTGAAAGAAATGAGCGACGTCGGTGTACGGGCGCAGACCATCAAATCCTTTGTCGTTGAGCATGACCAGGCGACGGCCGCAGGCGGGAAACCTGACTATAAAGGACAGGTGTTTCTTATCGATGAATCATCAATGGCAGGCAACCAGGATACGGCGGCATTGTTCCAGGCCATTGCCAGCGGCGGCGGACGTGCAGTCTCGATGGGGGATATCGACCAGTTTGAAGCGGTCGACGTGGGCGCGCCGTTTAAGCTGATGCAGGAGCGAAGCCCGATGGATGTGGCCATCATGAAGGAAATCGTCCGTCAGAAAGACATGCAGTTGCGCGGCGCCGTTCACGACATCATCGATAACCGGATCGATGCGGCCCTGCAGCGCATTGAAACCCAGCCGGCTGACCGTGTGGCGCGTAGCGCTTCAGCCGCGCTCCCGGAAAGTGCGATTCAGGAAACGGAGACGCCTGTTAACGACATCGTGGCGGACTGGAAGGACCGGACGCCGGAGGCGCGGTCCCGTACGCTCATCATTGCGCAGCTGAACGCCGACCGTAAAGCGATAAATGCCGGCATTCATGCCGCGCTTGCAGCGCGGGGAGAACTGGGGGAGAAGGCCATTAAGGTGCCTGTGCTCGATAAAATCACCCATACGCGCCATGAGTTCAACAAAACAGAGGCCTGGGAAGTAGGGATGGTGGTTAAACGCGGTGACCGCTACCAGGATGTGGTGGCTGTTGACCGTAACGGCAGAACGGTGACGGTACGTGATGAGGAAGGGAAGATTGCTCTGATTTCACCGAAGGAGCTGATCACCGGTGACGTGCAGCTGTTTCGCCGCAGCGAGATGGAAGTCCGTTCCGGCGATCTGCTTAAGTTCACGGCGACCGATCGCGAACAGGGGCAGATGGCCAACCAGCGCTATACGGTGGAGTCGGTCAGCGAGGAGGGGAATATCCGTCTGAAAGGGGAGAACGGTCGCGTCACCATCAATCCGGAGAAGGTCCGGGCGCAGCAGCATATCGACTACGGCTGGGCCGTCACCGGCTACGGCGCACAGGGGGCCAGCAGTGATTATGTCATTGCGCTTGCCGGAGCGTGAAGAACAGACCCTCACTCGAACCATTCAGAAAGAACGTTAATCCCCCTTTTAATCATGAGAATCAGGCTATGAAAGCAAACAAATTAGCAGCATTAATAGTTACAACATACATTGGCTTTATTTCAATGGCACACGCTTCGGCCCCTCAGCCCTTATTCAGCCCGGAGCAGGAGGCACGTATCGGCGAAATCGCTGCTGACTACCTGGTGTCGCACCCGGAGATACTGGTGACGGTCAGTCGTAAGCTGCAGGAACAGCAGGAGACACGTAAGCAGAAGATGTTTGCACTCAGCGTGATGGAGAATCAGGCGAACCTTCTGCATGATCCGGACACCCCGGCTTACGGGCCTGATAATGCAAAGGTCGCGGTGATTGAATTCTTTGATTACCAGTGCGTGTTCTGCAGCCGCTTCGCGCCGGAGCTGGAGAAGGTCATGAAAGCGCAGCCTGACGTCCGCTACCTCTTTAAGGAGTGGCCAATATTTGGTGGACGCTGGGAAGCTTCACTTCAGGCTGCGCAGCAGGGGCTGACGGTCTGGCAAAAGAAAGGGCCGCAGGCCTATGTCACCTATCACAATGCCATCTACGCCACCGGCCATAATGAAGGCAAACTGACGGCGGAGGATATTCACGGAGCAGCGTCAAAGGCGGGACTGACCACCCCAGCTCCTGGCGACCATACCGCATCCCTTGAGAAAAACAGTAACCTGGCTGAGGCGCTGGGACTCACCGGAACGCCGGGGATCATCGTCATGCCCGTTAGCGGAGCGACTCCTGACACCATCACGGTTTTCCCGGAAGCTGTAACCGCTGTAAGACTCCAGGCTGCAATCCAGAAAGCCACGGCCAGATAGAGGATTTCAATTTCCTGTTTGCTGTGCCAGCAACATATGCAACCAACTTTTTTTCGCATATAGTTAAGTTCAGTAGTAAAATGCAGCGCCTCGTCGAGAGATGATGATTATGGAGCCCGTCGTGAAATTTAAAATCCAGCACTTGCAGGCCGCAGTGGCACTGGTTCTTGCCAGTTTCCAGCCGCAACCCAAAGCGGTTGCGTGTCAGCCTACGATTGTTGAACGGGTTTACGAAATGGGCTCCAGAGTCAACAAAACCGATATCAGCGAGCTCACTGTTGCTCTCAATGACGTAGCTGAAGAATTACGCTCAAGTCGCATCGAGCTGGCCCGGTATGCAGACAGCGATTTCTCCGGCGCTATCAAAGTCGCCAGCGACATCAGAAATCATACTATCCATGTCGCAGGTATCGCAGAGTCCTTTGTTCTGATGCTGCCGGAAAAAAACATCGTTCAGTCGTATGACAGGAATTCTGTTGAGTTTGCATTCTTTAAGGCCATTAAAATGGTCAGTCTTGCGACCAAAAACTACCTTAGTCTGATTGATCAAATCACACGAACGACAGAAGTGCGTGACTCTGGAATCAACCTCTCGGCCATGAATCACCTGCTGGATTCAGGCAACAGAGCTGCGGCTAAATGGCGTTAACGGCTGAGTATAGTCATCTCACGTGGGATACTTTTTTCCAGCCCACGTTTGCCGTTTACCCTGAGCTGGAGAGCCAGTTACAAGCAGAGTTCATTACGTATAAATCAACTGGCGCACCATCAAATCTTCTTGGAAGGGACGCCCCTTTTGATTTCCCGCCATTCGCTGTCAATGCTAACGTCCTGCATATTCACGTTAATCTGCATTTCCAGCTCACTTGGAGTGCCAGACAAGAGAATTACAACCGTACCTCAGATCACTATCTCATTTACACAGAACACATGTGGGATAGCGGCCGCTTTCTGCTGATGGGGCTGATAACACCGGCTCATGAACGTATGCCGGCGAGAGATACCCGGTTACTCAGCTACTTTTCTGAAGTTGCAGAAGATTTTCACGCTTCATAACCTTCAAAATCACATATGGTACCCGGCGAAAGAACGAAAAGGACCGGCCATCCCGCATATCCAAACCACCCCGGTTCAGAAGGGGAAGCAGGATAGCCAGCAGACCTACTTTAACGGAAGTTCCACTGTGACACCATTTCAGAAAATTGCGCAGTATGCGAGCATCCACGCTAACTATCTTGTTAACTTGGTATCTTAATATGTTGTTAAGTTCATATCAGATCCAGACGGTCGCGCGCCGTACGCAGGCGCGCCTCTCCACGGCGATCGTACTGCTGGGTGGTGGTGACGCTGGCATGCCCCATCGCATCCTTAACCGTGATTAAATCCTCGCCGTTATCCAGCATGGCCGTAGCAAAGGTTCGACGCAGGTCGTGCGGCGCACATTTCCCTATCCCGGCCTGACGCTGGCGCACCTGCAGGACATGGTATACCGCCTGGTCGGTCAGTCGGTCGCTCGTCAGGGTGTCAAACCGGCGAATGCGGGTGAACAGCGGCCCGTCTTTTTCCCCCCGAACCTCATCGATCCACATTCTGAGCCGCTGCCAGGTGCCGGCCGGCATGTAGGCGAGGCGCTCCTTGTTGCCCTTGCCCAGTACCCGGAGTGCCCGCTCATCTGTGACAATGTCACTTAAATCAAGCCCTACGGCCTCCGAGCGTCGCAGGCCGCAGCCAAGAATAACACCCAGCATCGCAGCATCACGCACCCCGATGCTGGAGTCATCGGCCTCGCAGACACCGAACAGCGACAGGATCTCCTCCGGCGGTAGGGCCCGGCCGCGCGGGAGACGGCTGCCGCGCAGATTACGCACCGCCCGGATGTGCTGGAAGCTTTCGACGTCCATCAGCTTCAGCATCCAGGCTTCCTTCGCCACGCCCTTGAGCGCCGATAGGTAGGTGTTAACGGTGGCCGTGGCCCGGCCGGTGTCGCGCAGCAGCTCGGTCACGGCCATCACGTGATGGCGCCGCAGGCAGCCCCAGCTGCAAGCATCCATGGTGGCGGCGCCGAGCATGCCGGCGACAATCCTGAGGAAAGAGGCCATGGTCTGCCGGCTGCGGGGGGAGTTCAGGGAAAGCAGGTAGGCCCGGGCGGGACTGACCGGAGCATCACCGCCTGACAGCGCAGGCAGGAAATCCACATCTGAGGGAATAGCCACCGGCGACGGGATCAGCTCTGGTTCATCGTCAGGCATCAGTGTCATCAGGGCTCCGTCCAGGCCGGAAAGCCTCCGGCGCGCTGCGTGAAAAATCAGGGGAAATGATTCTGTAACAGCGTACCGCAGAGAGTCTACTTTTTCAAACGTACATTTTAATAAGTAAATAATCAGCAAAAGACAACGTACTTTTTACTCATCGAACCAACGAGAGGTAAAAGGTGTAACAACAAAGCGAACATTACAAAATAGCTATAAACGCGCCACGTGATGTGACTGTCCAGAGTAACTACATATCGATTGAGCAGTTTAGATTGAATCTAGCATCTTTATTCATAAAAAGAACACCCTTGTATAAACTTATGAAAAAACATCAACTCGATATGGGAAGTATTATAGACATAACTGTGAAAGCTGAACTACTATTATCAGTGATATAATATTTTTAACAATTATGAAAAGGTAAACAGCATGAAGATGATAGATAAAACAATAAGTCAGTTTATTGATTATTATAGCGCAATAAATATGCGCCCTCCTCATATACTCAATGAGATATATCACCCTGACGTAATTTTAACTGATCCTTTCGGGTGCTATTACGGTTTGAATAAATTAAAAAAAGCGTTGTCTCCGCTGGTGTTAAACATTAATGTACATTATCTGCTAACAGATGAACCACTGAAAAATGATCGTTCTTTCGCCATAACATGGACATTATACTGGTCACATCCAGTGTTAACGTTCAATGCAATTGAAGAACTAAATGGCTGCACATACGCATGCATATATAAAGGGAAAATAATCTCACAAGAAAATTATTATGACCTAGGTGAATTTCTTTATGAAAAAATACCAATTTTAAAGTGTGCTATCAAAAAAAATCAAGATAAATCATATGGATGAAGATCCTGATGCTGCGTCCAATAGCGATCATGGTTAGTTAAATGCTTTGGAGTCAGAGCGTATAAACAGTCATATATTTGAAACAATGTTAATTTTACTTCCTATAACTTCGAATAAGGAAATATTCCACATGAGAATTAATACGTCATTCATAGACAGAAGATCAATAAATTTCTCAGGGTAATAAGGAGATTTATTAAGGCTAAGATATGTGTAATCTCTGTTTAAGTAATAAACTGATCTACTTGGTTTTATGATCTATAAAAAATGCCCCGTACTTGATTATGATCATTAGCGTGGAACACAAGTGAATGCATATTTACATTATCATATAAAAGCACCTACATCGCAACTAAAGAAAAGGGGAAATTGTACGTTCTAAACCTATAGTTGATGAAAGATCGATATACAAGTGATCCAACTGCACAATCACATGAGCCACTATGGTTGAATTGGAAGCCTTAAACTATAGGGCAGGGTCGTCTACCAGGGGGGGGTGGGCAGTCCATAAATGATTCTGAGGCGCCTAACCTGTGGTGATTCATCAAACCTATAAACCCTCTGTGAGCACCAGTACTCAAGGGTCTTACGAATCAAATAACAACACTAAATAATAGTTTTAAGTTACAAAAAAACAATTGAAGTTTTTTTTAGTGATTTACACGGGTGGGAAATAGAATTATGATTTAGATATTGAATTGTTAATATAGTGAAGTTTAATTATTAAAAATTACAGAGATAATCATAAAGGATTTTATAACTTATGTGTATTCCTGCTTACGTAAAATAATTCTGTTTATCATAAAAATATTGGTGGCGCATTAATGGGTTAAACACATTTACGTGCCAACAAATAGGAAGAAATCAACCTAGTTACAACTTACATTTTAAGCTTATTTAGTTGGCAGTTTCAAATATGAATGAAGGTTTTAATTAAAACCGGGGAATTATTAAACACAAACCTATATGGTAATTTATTAATGATGAACAACAAATTATATAAATTATTTTTGATGCTTATATTTGCCATTAGTCAAGTTTTTTTCGTATCGGCTTTTGCTGAATCTGAAATTTACCCATCAAAAATGATAAGGTTGATAGTTCCTTTTCCTCCAGGTGGTGGTGCTGATATTTCTGGTCGTATAATGGCACAGCATTTATCTCGTGAGTTGAAGGTTAAAGTTATTGTTGAAAATAAACCTGGTGCAGGCGGGAATATAGGGGCGTTTTATGTATCAAAAGCTCGTTCAGATGGTTACACACTTTTGGTAAGCACATTAGGCCCCAGTGTTACTAACAAAATAATTTATCCAAAAGCAGGATTTGATCCTGAGCTCGACCTTATCCCTGTTGCTCTTTATTCCAGAACACCGATGGCTTTAGTTGTAAATAAGTCCTCTCCATTTAACAGTGTACAAGACTTAGTGAACACTTCCAAAAATAGTGATGCAGGACTTGTTTATGGTAGTGGAGGTCGGGGCTCTACTTCACATTTGGGTATTGAGTTGTTAAAAGAGATGACTGGTATGAAACTTACCCATATCCCGTATAAGGGAAGCGCACCCGCATTGATCGATCTCATAGGCGGTCGTTTAGATTTTACGCTAGATAGTCTTCCTTCTGTAACTCCACATATTCACTCAGGCAATATAAAAATTCTTGCAGTTGCCGAAAAATGGCGCCTCAAGGATCTACCAGATGTGCCAGTTCTTTCTGAGATTCCTGATTTATATAACTATGAAGCGTCAGGATGGGTTGGTTTATTTGCTCCAAAAAACACTCCCCCTGAAGTAATATCGGTTATCGCGCGTGCTTTGACTCAGCCAGTCGATAAGATATGGATCAAGGGTAGATTAGAAAATATAGGAGCTATTTATGTTGGTGCTGACACACAGGAATTTAAAGTTTTTTTAAATAATGAAGTTAAAAAGTGGACGCCGCTTGCTGAAAAAAACAGCTCAAAATAATTTCATGTAACTCGAATGGATGGTTTGTAATATGAGTTTAAAAGTGTGTTTACCCTGGAAAAAACCTGGAAAAATAGAAAAAATTACTCGGAATGCTAAAGAGACTGCACATCTTATCGGGCATTTAGCACTATTTAATTCGCTTGAAAAGGTTTGCCGTGAATATGGCGAAGGGAAAATATCTTGCCCTCCACGCACCTATATATCCTTGCCTGAACACGGACATCTTTTTTCGATGGTTGCTAGTGCCCATGATATAACTGTACACAAACTAATCCTCGTTAATCCCAACAACCGCAAGCGAGATTTACCGCTAGTACATAGTGAGGTAAGGGTTTACGATTCAAAAAGTGGCGAATCAATATTATTACTGGATGGGCCTACAGTAACAGAAAGGCGTACAGCGGTATTAAGTGCAGTTGGTATGCGGCATCTCTGTTCTGCTCCGCCTTCTGAGGGAATGTTAATCGGTACGGGAAAACTGGCAATAAGTCACTTACAGGCATTTAATATATTGTTTCCTAATATGAGTTTTTGGATTAAAGCAACAAGTGAGGCTAAAGCTAAAGAGTTTTGCCGTAAACATTCTTCGATTGGTGTGGAATTACGCCCATGCACTAGTAACGTTGTCCCTGAGTCTGTAGATGTAGTTATAACTATGACTAGCAGTACTAATCCTGTTTATTCTGAACCAGCAATCGCTGGACGATTGCTTATTGGTGTAGGAACATGTAATCCAAATGCTTCTGAGATTTTTGCTGATACAGTACGTTCCAGTCAGGTGGTTATAGATGAAAAAACAGGCGGCATAAATGAGGCGGGTGATTTGCTTCAAGCGAAAATTGATTGGTCGGAGGTTCATTCGCTTTCCGATATTTTGACATCTCAACCTGATTTTTCACGCCCCATTTTTTTTAAGACTGTCGGTTGTGCCGCCTGGGATTTAGCAGCAGCTAGAGTTGCTATTGATACAGCTAGATAATTTTTAGCCATAAAATTATGGATAACCCTGATGTATGTATTTTTAATTATTTATAGAATTCTATAAAAGGCGATTGCCAAACAGTCCCTTAACTAAATAAAAAAGAAGAGGACGCCAGAAATGACAAGTCAATAGTATAACACAAAATCTTAACCAATTCTTTTAGATATGTTTTGAAATATAACTTTAACAATAGAGATGGACAGAAAAATTGAAAAGTAAAAAAAGAGAGTGGGCTTCATCAGTGGTTATATTTTCAATCGCTATCATTACTCTGTATGGCGGACTTAGCTACCCGAGAGGAACATTAGAAAATATGGGGCCGGGTTTTTTTCCTTTAATTATAGGTGGGAGCATGGTTGTCATAAGTATAATCATGGTTGCAGTACCTATAAGTCAAGATAAGATCGAAAAAGTCTCCACGCAAGAATTACGAGCTTTCTTCTTCCTTGTTGGTGGTTTTTTAGCTTTCGTGATATTGGGCATTTATTGTGGTCTAGTACCTGCAACTTTCTCGATAGTGTTCATATCAGCACTAGGGGATAAAAATAATTCTCCGTTATCTGCGTTGATACTGTCCTTGGCAAGTGTTATTGCAATGTTACTCTTTGCATTTGCTCTTCAAATTCAGCTTCCATTTTTCCGCGAGATGTAAGTTTTTATGAATAATATTATTAGCCTTTTTGACGGCTTTCTTGTAGCATTAGAGCCAATTAATTTACTATACTCCTTTATAGGGGTTTTTCTTGGAAATGTCGTAGGGGTCTTGCCTGGGATTGGTCCGCTTGCTGCTATTTCTATTCTATTGCCGATTACTTATAATCTAGATCCTACTGCTGCTCTGATGATGTTAGCTGGTCTATATTATGGGGCTCAATATGGCGGGGCAATAACATCTATTTTATTGAATATTCCTGGTGTTACATCGCATGCAGTTACTTGTTTTGATGGATATCCTATGGCCAAAAAAGGTCTTGCTGCACAAGCATTGTTGATTTCAATGTTTGCATCTTTTATCGGCGCATCTGTAGGTATTATTCTCATAATATTATTCACTCCTTTTTTAACAGGTATTGCATTCAAATTTGGAGCGGTAGAATATACTTCTATTTTAATGCTTGGTCTCTTGCTGGCATCGACTGTTTCTGTGAGCTCGCCATTAAAAGGTATTGCGATGATGCTTTTAGGTTTGGTTGCTGGACTCATCGGTACAGATATTAATTCTGGAATTGTTAGGTTTTCGTTTGGGTTTGCAGAACTCAATGATGGGATTGCAGTTGTTGCGATCGCTATGGGACTTTTTGGAATTTCCGATGTCCTGCGTAATGCTAACCGCGATAATAATCGGGAAACCGTCGACTCCAATATATCTATAAAGTCAATGCGACTAAATCGAAATGGGAGAAAAAAGTCAATAATGCCGATTCTCAGAGGCTCAGTAATAGGTTCATTATTTGGTATATTGCCTGGAACGGGCTCAACTATAGCATCATTTATGTCCTATGCAATTGAAAAAAAAATATCATTATCGCCAAGGCGTTTTGGCCATGGAGCAATTGAAGGTGTTGCAGGTCCAGAAGCGGCGAACAGTGCTGCTGCACAAACTGCGTTTATTCCGACTATGAGTATCGGTGTTCCAGGAGATGCTGTAATGGCGCTTATGCTTGGTGCGCTAATGATCCAAAATATTCAGCCAGGTCCTCAATTAATAAACGAGTATCCGTTAATTTTTTGGGGGCTTATAGCCAGTTTCTGGGTTGGGAATTTATTACTTTTAATTCTTAATGTACCTCTAATTGGATGCTGGACTAAGATGCTATCTATTCCTTATAGACTAATATTTCCTATTGTACTCTTCTTAATATGTATCGGTGTATATAGCACGAATGCAAATATTTTTGATGTTTTGATTGCGCTGGCTATTGGCGTTTTTAGTTATTCTTTATCTCGCCTAGGATTTCAACCTGCTCCTTTACTTCTGGGCTTTGTTCTTGGTCCAATATTCGAAGAGAATTTACGGCGAGCTATGCTGCTATCACGAGGAGATGTCGCTGTATTTTTAACTAATCCTATTAGTGTGATGTGTTTATTTATTGTTGTGATTGTATTGATTTATAATGTTCGGAGGAAATTAATCCTCAGCTATGACGTTAAATAACTAATTAAGCTAGTTAGTTTATTTACATCAAAATGGAAAAGACGTTCTGGATCAAAGGAAGAACCAGTTTAATCGGTTGTATTTAGAACGTTGGTCGGAGGTGCTATATTCAGGACCAATATCTGCAGATTCCTAAAAAGAGTTCTAGAGCTTAATTTTTCTTCTAATGACTGACCTGATAAAAGGACATATATATTAATGGAAATTTCAACAGAAAAAATTTCTAACGGCATCGTTCTGACGCTTCGTTCTCCCTCCGACAGTACAAAAAGCCCGGTGATCATTTTGTGCCATGGCTTCTGTGGTATCAGAGAATTTTTGCTACCTGATTTTGCTGAAGCATTTACCCGCGCCGGATTCTCCACCATCACGTTTGATTATCGTGGTTTTGGGGACAGTGACGGCGAACGCGGACGCCTGGTCCCTGCTATGCAAATTGACGATATTATCTCCGTTGTTAACTGGGCAAGAGAACAGCCATCCCTTGATGCCCAGCGTATTGGCCTGTGGGGAACATCATTTGGAGGATGCCACGTATTTGGTGCGGCGGTCAGAAGCCAGGGAGTTAAATGTATTGTCAGTCAGTTGGCTTTTGCAGACGGTGAAGGAATAGTTACCGGGAATATGAATAAGGAAGAGAAAGAAGCTTTTGTTTCAACCCTTGACAAGATGGCTGAAAAGCAGAAGAGCACCGGTAAAGAAATGTTCGTGGGGGTCAATCGGGTACTGAGCGATACAGAATCGAAGTCATTTTTTGAAGAAAATATAACGCAACATCCAAAGATGGACATTAAAATACCATTCCTTACGGTGCGCGAAACTTTTCTGTATAAACCCGCATTTAATGCCTCACTGGTGACGTGCCCAACCCTGATCGTTATTGCTGGTCAGGATACGGTTAATCCACCGGAGCAGGGACGAGCCTTATTTGACGCTGTGGGTGCCAAAGAAAAAAGGCTATATGAGGTAAGCAGTGCACGTCATTACGATTTTTATGCAGGAGAGCATCTTAAGCAGGTTATCAGCATTCAGACAGAATGGTTTAAAACGCACTTGTAATTTTAGATGTCCATTAACGGCGGGTTCAACAGAGCCCACCGTTATGACAAACGTCAAATGCCGCATCCGCATTTTGTAGCTTCAGCTTTCGCTGAGTCTTATTTCACGGTGTTTTTGCCACCGGCCCTCTTTTTTGACATGTACACATGCCAGTAATCACATCCGGCGGTCAGTATCAGGCTGCGCCACTGCGATTTGATGGTGATGGGCGGCTGCGAGACGACGTCTGACCAGACGCCCAAGAGAAATGAATGTGAAGATGCCATTTCATTCGACTTCCGTTGGAAAGGATAGCACAGAAAACGCCGATATACAGCCCGCACTTGCGGGCGGCGTACCGCATGTTATCTAGAGCCAAGTGCCAGAGCGCACGGTTGTTCTTCCAGACCGTCGGTATAATGCTTTCCTATCTCACTTTCTGTCCGTGGCAGATCGCTCTGGCAACCGCATAGCTGCTTTCTCCGATGTTAAGTTAAGTCAGTATAAGCCTGCGGAACGCTTCATCATCAATCAAATGTTTTGTTAATTCCGCCCACTTCAATTATTGCCTGAATCAGTCTGGAGGGGCTTTCACTTTTCAGTAATGAACATACCTGCACCGAGGACCGGGCTTTTCTCTGCTTCAGGAAACTAAAGCTGGTAGGTTCAACGTTCAATTCTCGCTGAAGATGAGTGGGAACACTCATCTGCCGGAAACCGTATGCTGTAGTTCTGTGAGTCGGGTTATGAGGAGTACACGTCCGCATAAACGGCGTGCCAGCAAGCCTCAACTCCCATCACCACAAAATACTTTTTGCGCTGCAGTACCGCTTTGAAGCAAAAAATCGCCCTATTCACGTATTTTTTCAATATCTTAGATAACATATCCCACGGAGTAAACTTTATCCGCCAGTACAGCATGACCACGTCGCTTCTCTGGTGCTGAACACCAATGCAGTCCTGCTGGCTTTCTACGGACTGGCTTTCGTTGCTTTGTCCGAGGCTGAGCACGATATTTAACGGCAGTTCGCTTCCGTCTATCGTCAGATTGGTTTTGTGCCAAAACCACCGCGAGTGCGACCCCGCTCAATATCTCTGGATATGTCAGTATGTTCTTTTTAGCCCTGGCAGCACATCTGATGAGTGCACGGATATTGCTGCTATCCAGCGCTGTCGCTGACCAGTCAACGAAACCATAAGCTTCAGGAGATAAAAGCAACTTATTGAAAGTAATGTTCATCACCGCTGACTTTGAACGCGGGCTGTAAACGGCCTTACCTGGACCATATCGCTCAGGAAATCGGGTCATGGTGCGACCGAACACAGAATACAGAACATATAATGAATATACGGTTTTCTGCCCAAGAGAGTGCTGCCCCGGTGTTGCTGGTTCAGTAGTCTGGATGAGAGCCCATGCTTCACAGGAAAGAACGTAACGAGCAATAGTTCAATATGTTGTGAAAAAAGGCTGTGACAATTAAGAGGCTCAGCCTGGATTATCCGTGGCAATTCACTCAGCCACTTCCTGTGATTCTCGATGCAACTGCCGTACAGCCAGAGCCGCTCGCAGAAGATACGTAAAACGATGTGCCCGGATTACCGCACCCATCAGTAACGCTTATGGTGCTCTGCCGCACTCATGGACAGCCTTGTATCCTGGGTTCGGTGTCTGGTCCGCACTCCACGTTCAGCGGCGATGTTCTGTGCATGAGCCTAAAGAGCGCAAAGAACTGACCGCACCGGGTGAAGTAAATCACAGCCAGCCTTTTATCTTCCTTGATGCAACGCATGACTCTGGCGGGTCGGTAAGGATGGAAACCTCAACCACAGGCTCATCTTTAATAATTTTTTGGGAGATGTCGAAGCTCAATCAGTTTTCCTCTTTCCATGGTAATGTACTGCCCAGCCTGCAGGCTCCTGATAACCTTGTACAGAGTGCTGCGGGAGACGGTTGAACGCTCGCTGATATACCGGTGAAACGATTCCTGCTTCAGGAGGCCCCCGTCACCGTTGCTCAGGGCAAGAAGATGGTGGCGAACGATGTGGTAATTGCTGCCGAACGCACTGATGGCGAGATTATCCCGCACATGCCGCGCATTGTCCGCAAGAATGCTGAAGACATCATGCCACATCCCCGACAGCTCAATTTCCGCAGCAAGGTCAGAAGACAGCACCTGAATAAGACGAGCTGAATCCTGGACGGCCAAGGTTGTATCAGGTTCATGACCACAGAGCAGCTCAAGACCAAGCACCGCGGGCGCCGTGAAGTCGGCGATAATGTAGCCATTACTTTTAAGGCGAAGGGAGGCTCGCCCCTCCTCGAGAAAGAAGACAGTGGGATGGGCGCGCAGTGTCATGGCTATATCTTCCCGCCCGGAGACCATAATGCTCCTTTGTTCCCGGAGGGAGCGAATGATGTTCTCAAGTTTCTGCTGCGGAGTGATTTCAGTATTCATCATAATAAAGTTTATTCGCTTGGTTTAGGGAGTGGAGTACCTGGGCTTTCAGGTACTCCGGTGTTGCCTTTAGTTCGTGGCACTCGCCGTAATGTTGTACGGGCCGGTGCTGATGCCTCCGTCGGCCAGCATGAAGCCGCCCGTCATTAAGGCGCCCTCCTCCGTCGCGGTCGTCGCGATGAAGATGGTGGTCCAGACGCCGTCGTCGACCTGCGTCCAGGTTGAGCCCTCGGCCTGCACGGCGCCCTCGAGGTTCACCAGAATCCCCAGAACTGTAGGATCTATGTTCGTCGGGTTGTTAAACGCGTCGATCGCGGTGAAGGTGACGGTCATCTCGTCTCCAATCCTGAACGTGTTGCCGCTGACGACAAAGGTGGAGGTGGCCGCAGAAGGCGCGCCCGCCGTGATGGTGTACGCGGCGGAGGTGACGGTTCCGTCGCCCAGCGTGACGCTGGCCGTCAGGCCGGTGTCCGCCGTCGTCGCGGTGAAGGTGCGGGTCCAGACGCCGTCGGCCTGCGTCCAGGCTGAGCCCTCGGCCGGCGCGGCGCCCGCCACGGTGATGGTGTCCGCAGTCTCAGCCGTGATGGTCGCCGGGTTATCCTGCGCGTCGCGCGGGGTGAAGGTGACGGTCATCTCGTCTCCGGCAGTGAACGTGCCGTTAGCGCCGCCGCTGACGGCAAGGGTGGAGTTGGCCGCAGAAGCCGCGCCCGCCGTGATGGTGTACGCGGCGGAGGTGACGGTTCTGTCGCCCAGCGTGACGCTGGCCGTCAGGCCGGTGCCCGCCCTCGTCGCGGTGAAGGTGCGGGTCCAGACGCCGCCGGCCTGCGTCCAGGCTGAGCCCTCGGCCGGCGCGGCGCCCGCCACGGTGATGGTGTCCGCAGTCTCAGCCGTGATGGTCGCCGGGTTATCCTGCGCGTCGCGCGGGGTGAAGGTGACGGTCATCTCGTCTCCGGCAGTGAACGTGCCGTTAGCGCCGCCGCTGACGGCAAGGGTGGAGTTGGCCGCAGAAGCCGCGCCCGCCGTGATGGTGTACGCGGCGGAGGTGACGGTTCTGTCGCCCAGCGTGACGCTGGCCGTCAGGCCGGTGCCCGCCCTCGTCGCGGTGAAGGTGCGGGTCCAGACGCCGCCGGCCTGCGTCCAGGCTGAGCCCTCGGCCGGCGCGGCGCCCGCCACGGTGATGGTGTCCGCAGTCTCAGCCGTGATGGTCGCCGGGTTATCCTGCGCGTCGCGCGGGGTGAAGGTGACGGTCATCTCGTCTCCGGCAGTGAACGTGCCGTTAGCGCCGCCGCTGACGGCAAGGGTGGAGTTGGCCGCAGAAGCCGCGCCCGCCGTGATGGTGTACGCGGCGGAGGTGATGCTTCCGTCGCCCAGCGTGATGCCGGCCGTCAGGCCGGTGTCCGCCGTCGTCGCGGTGAAGGTGCGGGTCCAGACGCCGTCGGCCTGCGTCCAGGCTGAGCCCTCGGCCGGCGCGGCGCCCGCCACGGTGATGGTGTCCGCAGTCTCAGCCGTGATGGTCGCCGGGTTATCCTGCGCGTCGCGCGGGGTGAAGGTGACGGTCATCTCGTCTCCGGCAGTGAACGTGCCGTTAGCGCCGCCGCTGACGGCAAGGGTGGAGTTGGCCGCAGAAGCCGCGCCCGCCGTGATGGTGTACGCGGCGGAGGTGATGCTTCCGTCGCCCAGCGTGATGCCGGCCGTCAGGCCGGTGTCCGCCGTCGTCGCGGTGAAGGTGCGGGTCCAGACGCCGTCGGCCTGCGTCCAGGCTGAGCCCTCGGCCGGCGCGGCGCCCGCCACGGTGATGGTGTCCGCAGTCTCAGCCGTGATGGTCGCCGGGTTATCCTGCGCGTCGCGCGGGGTGAAGGTGACGGTCATCTCGTCTCCGGCAGTGAACGTGCCGTTAGCGCCGCCGCTGACGGCAAGGGTGGAGTTGGCCGCAGAAGCCGCGCCCGCCGTGATGGTGTACGCGGCGGAGGTGATGCTTCCGTCGCCCAGCGTGATGCCGGCCGTCAGGCCGGTGTCCGCCGTCGTCGCGGTGAAGGTGCGGGTCCAGACGCCGTCGGCCTGCGTCCAGGCTGAGCCCTCGGCCGGCGCGGCGCCCGCCACGGTGATGGTGTCCGCAGTCTCAGCCGTGATGGTCGCCGGGTTATCCTGCGCGTCGCGCGGGGTGAAGGTGACGGTCATCTCGTCTCCGGCAGTGAACGTGCCGTTAGCGCCGCCGCTGACGGCAAGGGTGGAGTTGGCCGCAGAAGCCGCGCCCGCCGTGATGGTGTACGCGGCGGAGGTGACGGTTCTGTCGCCCAGCGTGACGCTGGCCGTCAGGCCGGTGCCCGCCCTCGTCGCGGTGAAGGTGCGGGTCCAGACGCCGCCGGCCTGCGTCCAGGCTGAGCCCTCGGCCGGCGCGGCGCCCGCCACGGTGATGGTGTCCGCAGTCTCAGCCGTGATGGTCGCCGGGTTATCCTGCGCGTCGCGCGGGGTGAAGGTGACGGTCATCTCGTCTCCGGCAGTGAACGTGCCGTTAGCGCCGCCGCTGACGGCAAGGGTGGAGTTGGCCGCAGAAGCCGCGCCCGCCGTGATGGTGTACGCGGCGGAGGTGATGCTTCCGTCGCCCAGCGTGATGCCGGCCGTCAGGCCGGTGTCCGCCGTCGTCGCGGTGAAGGTGCGGGTCCAGACGCCGTCGGCCTGCGTCCAGGCTGAGCCCTCGGCCGGCGCGGCGCCCGCCACGGTGATGGTGTCCGCAGTCTCAGCCGTGATGGTCGCCGGGTTATCCTGCGCGTCGCGCGGGGTGAAGGTGACGGTCATCTCGTCTCCGGCAGTGAACGTGCCGTTAGCGCCGCCGCTGACGGCAAGGGTGGAGTTGGCCGCAGAAGCCGCGCCCGCCGTGATGGTGTACGCGGCGGAGGTGACGGTTCTGTCGCCCAGCGTGACGCTGGCCGTCAGGCCGGTGCCCGCCCTCGTCGCGGTGAAGGTGCGGGTCCAGACGCCGCCGGCCTGCGTCCAGGCTGAGCCCTCCTTCTCCTGTAGCCCCGGACCAGTAAATGTGGCAGAGGCAAGATCCACCTCCGTCACACTGTTGCCGGATGCATCCTTCAGAGTCAGTGTCAGTACCACGTCCTCATGACTGGCATAACCTGTACGGTCTGTTTTCAGGGTTGAAGTGGTCTGCGAGACAGAGCCCGCTTTCACGGTGACGGTGGCCTGCGGCTGCGCCAGCTGGATGCCGTTCACAATAGCGCTCACCGTCACTACGCCCGTCCGCGTGGCGCGCATAGTGGCAGTGTAAACCCCGCCAGCAGACTCCTGCACGTCAGAGAAGGTGACGCCGTCCTGACCGCTGCTGAATCTCACCTTCTGGCCGTTAATCGGAATGCTCGCCTCATCACGCAGCGTAAGCATTACAGGCACCTGCGTATCTGTGTCGGTAACAGGCTGCCCGACCACCAGTGAGGAGTTAGCATCACTCAGAGTCTGGCTGATGTTGACAGTGATGGTGCCGGCGCTGTAGCCGCGCACATACGGAGTCAGCGTGAAGTGCTCCTCCTTCGTTCCCGGAGTAACCGTCAGGTCATAGCTGCCGGCAGAGATACGTACGAAATGCCCCACCCGGGCGAGACCGCGTGCAGCCCGCGCTGCGTTTTTGTTGGTATTATCGCTGCGTTCCGTAACAATCTCACTTTCGTCCACGTCAACCGGATTGCCGGCTGCATCGCGCAGGGTGAGGGTGACTTTCTGCGCACTGGTGCCGTCCGGGACCAGATTAAGCGACGAAAGGCTCAGGCCCGACAGTGCGGGACTGATGGCTGCCTGTGAAACGACAACGCGGGTGCTGGACGCGGCAGAGCGGTTGCCCCGGCTGTCCACGGCAACGCCGCGTACCGTATAGGTATTGCCGTGGACAGCTCTTCCCGGCTGCCAGGCCGGTAGTATAACAGCGTGAGAATACGGGCCGGAAGACATGATAATCCCTCCGGCCGCCTCCAGCTCTGGCGACTGCCACTCAATGCGCTCAGCAGGATGCCGGCTCTTTATCTCCACGCTCAGGGGCTTCTGCTCGCCAGCGTAGCCAGTGACCTGCTCCTGGGTCTTCAGGAATATGACCTCTTTCTTTTTGTACTCGAGGACAATGTTGCTGTTGCGCTCGACAAGGTCATGGCGAGCACCGCTCAGACTACGCAGTGCGGCGACGGAGTCAGGACTGGTCTGATGCGTCCAGGATACACCCGGGGTGTAGCGCAGCTCAAGACCCAGGCGGGAGTCGCTGGCCGAGCCCTTGCCCTGACGCTGCCCGGCGTTCAGGGTGAGCAGCGGGAACGGCGTCCAGTTCAGGCCTGCAGTGGCGGCATAAGGGTCCTTCTGGCGGTTGCTGTGTCCGAACAGGCCCACCTCTTTACCGTAGTAGCGCTCAAAGCCCAGCGAGGCGCCGAGCTGCGGCAGGGAAGGAAGCCAGCCGCGGGCGGTAATGTCCCAGCCGTTTGCAGGACGCTCAAGGTAGTCGGTGACGTCCGGGGAGTCCTTCCAGCCCGATAGGCGCATGTAGCTGTTGGCGCCAAGGCGGAGGTTGTCGCGCCAGTATTCAATACCGAGCCCCGCCCGGGTGTGGCTGCGGGAGAGGTCGTGGTCGATAAAGGCGCTGGCGCCGAGCATGCTGTCGGGCCCGAAGCTGCGCACGCCGAGGCCGAGGGAGGACTGCGTGCGGTCGTCCGCCCGGCGGATACCGCCCTGGGCAAAGGTGAGCAGGTCAGGCGAGTCGTGCAGTGGCACCAGCAGGTCGAGAGAGGAGCCCTTCAGTGAGAAGTCCTTATCAACGTCAATGGTGGTGCGCGCCGTGCCGAACTGGCTGAGCCACTGCTGGACTTCGGCACTGGCGTACCCGCTGGCGCTTGCACTGGCGAGTGATGCAGCGGCATCGGTATCCGGGGCGTTGCTCAAAAAGGTCCCTGCCCGGGATGCGGCCCGGGCAAGGCGTGCGGCTGCCTGATTGTCGTTCACGTCGGCGGTCGCGGTGGTGTCGCGGTTTGACTGAGCGGCAGAGGCAATAGCCGGGGTAAAGGCAACAGATAATGGAGATAAAAACTGCACCAAAAGTGTGGCGAGTGCGGTTTTCCGAATAAGATTTTTTTTCACAGTTTAATATTCTTCCTGAGAGGATGAATGAGTGCGGTACTTTATAATTGAGGCGTTTTTTATTGGAATGTAATTTTGTTAATTATGCTTATATTAGTTTTATGTGTGTCAAAGGTTTATTTTTTTGGATATAAAAACCAGTGGAATGAGTGCAGGTTGTGGACGGGGCATGGTGACAGGCGGAGTTTATGGTGTATGGAAAAAAAAAACGCCCGGGGAGGGCGGAAAAACCACATCCAGAAAAACAGGGGATGCACTGCAATACAATGTTCAGAAGTATCATGACAGGCTATGCTGGCAATTGACAGGCTATGATGGGATGGCTGGCGTGCAAAATAACACGTATCACTCTGTACATGACGGAGGGGGCGAAAAAAGAGACTGTAATTAAAATTGGACTGACCCCGCCCCGGTAGACGATCCTGCCCTATAGTTTGAGCATAGCAACTGTCTTTCGAGTGCGACTACGAAGCATGCTGGTGATACATCGGTTCCCATGCTGTCTACGGGCGTGGGGTCAGTCCAAAAACGGAACTCAGGACATGCAAACTATCGAGACTGCTCAGCGGTGACGTTCGCCCTGAATGGGCGCTATCGTTCCTCAAAATCCCGGGGTCCATCAACATGAAAAATCTGCGTGTCTATCAGAACAACACACCCTCATCCAACTTGGTGGAAGAGAAGATTGGTGAGCGGGTTGAATCGCTCAGACACGAAGTGAAAGTGGTCGGCAAACACGGCTTGTAGTAGATTAAGGCCATTCCAGATGAAGTTGTGGATGAATATTCCTCCCGTGTCCGAAAATAAGAGGGGCTGTTGTGCGAGCCTGGCCCTGGTTTAGCATCTAAACTATCGACGGTTAGCTGGCCTAACATCTGGTAAAATTACTGACGAGAAGGTAGTATTCGGATCGTCAGCGATCGTCTTGTGGTGGGACAGATTGTTGATTCAGAATACTTTTGTGACCTAACTCAAACTGACGGTTTGACTGCTTTGTGGTGAGGCAGATGGGTGGCAGAAGATGGTTTTACGGAAGAAATGCGGACTTCCGGAAACAAACAGGGACAGGACGTGCCCAGTAAAACGTTCAGGAGCAGGTTACGGGATTTCCCGGAACCTGAATGCACAAACCCCCCGATAACTGTCATCAACTTGGCGGAAGAGTCAGATATCAGGGGGTCCAAAAGCAGGCGCGTTGCCTGTGAAGGATTATAACGCATGCACCATAGAAAACAACACCCGGCCGCCATAAGAACAGGCCGCC